>NZ_QNUB01000020.1:0-8418 GCF_008042345.1 Bacillus sp. AR8-1 | reverse complement strand
CTTATGTTAACATCTTCATTAGTTAATGTCAACTAAGTTTTTCATTTCGTTTGTCGCTTGCGACGTTAATGTCATCGGCGACTTGTCCTATATTACACCCCTGTAGATCAATCGTCAATACTTTTTATCTTTTTTATTTTATAAATTATAAAAGCTTTGCCCTCTCTTAATTTCTAACACATCCTTAGAACTTCATAAACGTATGTATTCAAACTAACAATCTGCAGACTACACTCTCTAACTTAATACTAATACTTTTCTAAAGAATGAATGCGAGACCAAGTAAATATATATTAAGGATAATATTTTTTCTTTTAGTACGCCCCCCTTCTACTCATCTCTAGGGGATTATATATAAAACATTTCTCTTCTTTACCTTTAATCAACAAAAAGGAAAAGAAATCTAATAAACTTAGGAGGCGTTATGAAATGCATGTTAATAAAAAGATAATTTATGTATCCCATGATGCCCATTTCCACGGAGCACAGCTACTTTCTTTACATACTATTAAGGCTCTTAAAGAAAACTTTGATTACTCTGTTGCAATTATTTCTATTGGATCCGGTATTTTAATTCCCGATTTCCAAAAGTACGGTCCTGTTTATTGTCTCGAGCAAGATTATCAAACAAAAGAAAAGGTCGAATTATTAATAAAGGATTTATTATCACAGGATTTTACCCTCGCCATATGTAGCACTGTCATAAGTGGCGATATCGTCGCATTACTAGCTAGACACAATATAAAAGTTGTTTCATTAATACATGAATTACCGCATTTAATACAACAGTACTCTGCTGAAGGGAAAGCTAAAAACATCGCTGAATTTGCTTACAAAGTTGTTTTCCCTTCACAATACGTACAAGAAAAATTTCGTACAATCACTGAATTGGATCCTCAAAAATGTCACATTCTCCCTCAAGGTTTGTTTAACCACAATCCTTATAAGAATAATATCGCAAAAGCTAGAAATGAGTTACGTAAGAAGCTTAACCTGCCTCTAGATAGCAAAATCATCCTGGGTGTAGGCTTCGCAGATTATCGAAAAGGAATCGATCTATTCTCACTTATCTCTTACTCAGTAAGAAAGACTCACAAGGATATTCATTTTATTTGGGTAGGGAGAACAGACGTTCAATCCCTGAATACACTGCCCCCTAAACATAAAGCACATTTCACAGTAATCGATCCTACTCCCGATATCGGATTATATAACGCCGGAGCTGACTTATACTTATTAACTTCAAGGGAAGATCCTTTTCCAAATGTTGTTTTAGAAGCATTAGATGCAAAACTTCCTGTTATAGGGTTTAAAAATGCTGGAGGTTTTGAGGATGTTGTTACAGAAAAAACTGGTGCCTTAGTAGACTTTTTAAATTTACCCAAAATGCTAGAAAAAATATATGAATTTATTCATGATGAGGGATTACGATTACAAAAGGGAAGCTTTGGCCAAGAACTTATCGAAAAAAACTTCAATTTTCTTACTTACATTTATCAATTACTAGATCTTCTCGAACATAATTACAAAAAGATAAGCGTAATCATACCAAACTATAATTATGAAAAATACTTACCTGATCGAATCGAATCAATATTAAACCAAACCTACCCTCTTTACGAACTAATTTTCTTAGACGATGCCTCCACTGATCATAGCGTATCAACATTTAAAGAACTGCTCTCAAAAGAAAATAAGATCCATCTGAAGGTTCAACAGGTTATTAATGATACAAACTCTGGTTCTGTATTTAAACAATGGATAAAAGGCGTCACTGCAGCAACTGGTGATTATATTTGGATTGCAGAGGCCGATGACTTATGCGATAAGACATTTTTACAAGAGGTGATGCAGGGGTTTTATATAAATAACAATATTGCCTTAAGCTACACACAATCAAAACAAATAGACGAACAAGGAAATGTATTGGCTAATCATTATTTAAATTACACAAATGATATCGATGAAGAGAAATGGAAAGCCCCCTATTTTCGAAAAGGCGTCGACGAAATACAAGATACGTTACTTATCAAAAACACTATACCTAATGTCTCGAGTGTAGTTTTTAAAAATATAGATATGAAGAAAACAGAAAAACAGTTAGAAAAGTTCAAAATAGCTGGTGACTGGTTCTTCTATGTTTCTCTTCTTACAGAGGGAGATATTTACTTCAATCCAGCCCCCCTAAACTATCATAGACGACATTTAAATAGTGTAACAAGAACAGAAGATTCATATTCCCATTACAATGAAGTTGTGCAAATGCAAAATTTCATTAAAGAAAGCTTTACTATCGATGACATTTCTAAAATGAAAATGTATACATATAGAAAGTATCTTAAAGCATACTTAAAAATTTAAACGTATGCTTTCTCTGCCATCAATATCTCTTGTAAGGCGATACTATTATTTAAGGGGGAATACTCTTTGAAAGACTTTATAGAGGAACATAAAGATTTAATTTCTCAAATCGCACACAGCTACAATGTAAATGCAAGTATCCATCCTGAGGATCATATCTTTCAGTTCATTGTCACTAATCCCGTTTTCCCATCAAAAAAAGAAGCGATAGATTACTATTTTAAAGACGGGCAAAACTCAGCACAAATACTCTTAGACTTAATCACTTCCCTTTATCCTCCTACAGGCAATCCAATCAAATTGTTAGAGTTTGCATCTGGATACGGCTGCGTAACACGTCATTTATTAAATCTACAAGCGAATTTGAGTATAACCGCTTGTGATATACACGAAGAGGCCATTTCCTTTATTGAAAACAAATTAAATAATCCTTCTATATTATCTCATCTTGAGCCCGAACAGTTAAAATTAGACTCCTCTACGTACGATATTGTTTTTTGTCTATCCTTTTTTTCTCATATGCCTGATACAACTTGGTTTCGTTGGCTTCAAACATTGTATAACGCTGTTTCACCTGGTGGTTTATTCATTTTCACAACCCATGGCTATCAAAGTAAAAAATATTTCGGGTTTCCAAATTTAAACGAACAGGGCTATTGGTTTCTCTCTTCTAGTGAACAATTCGATTTAGATGTTAATCAGTACGGACAAACGATAGTTAGCCCCTCTTACGTATGTGACAAAATTAAATTATTGCCCTATAACCCAATCATCAAAAAGTATACTGAAGGATTTTGGTGGGAACATCAAGACCTTTGGGTAATAGAAAAAGAAGTAAAATAATAAACCACGCTCTGCTTAAATACAAGTAGAGTGTGGTTTATTATTTTTTACTATATAAGAACTCTTCAATCCATAGCTTATTTAATCTAATCCCATTTTTAAAATCTATTTTAGGTTCCCAATTCAATTCTTGTTTTATCTTATCAATATTTAAAATGATTCTTTGGACGTTCTCTTGTTTTTGTTTATAACAGATAAAATCCACTTTTCTTTCTGTTATTTTCTCTAGTTCCACAATAATTCGTTTTAAAGAAAGACCTTTGCCACTCCCTATGTTATATACGCAAGATTTCAATTGATTTAATTGTGCTAGTTGTATAGTAATTTCAACTAAATCATCGATATAAATATAATCTCTAATAATCTCCTCTGGATTCCCATATATATTAATCCTTTCATTACTGAGATGCTGATACAAAAAACAATTTATCGCCCCAACTTTTTTTAAGGGGTTTTGGTATTTTCCATACGGATTAGAATATCTACATACAACATAATCTATTCCATATTTTCTCTTATAAAAATACAAATAATTCTCGAGCGAAACTTTTGTTATTCCATACGGGGAAAGTGGTCTTAATGGATGTTTCTCATCAATAGGCAAATATTCAGGTTCACCATAAACTGTGCCTCCCGAAGAAGCTAATATAATTTTTTTAATACGAAAATCTTTAACACTTTCCATGAAATTAAGAAAAAATAAACTGCTATTAATATCGCCGAAAACATCTTCAATTGAAGTTGCTACGTTAGACGTCGCAGCTAAATAAATAATAATATCTATATTCACTAAAGCCTTATATATATCCTCAACATTTTCTAAATCACCTTTAATAAATTCAACTTCACTTATAATATTTTGAGGAAAATTATTTATATGCCTGGAAAATACTTTTACATTTTGCCCCTGTTTCAATAAACCCAATGCGAGGTTGATACCAATGAAACTATTTCCACCTACTATTAAATAATTATTCTTCCTCATAATATCATCTCTCTAGTAATAAATTTTTCCCATCGTCAAACCTAAAAACATACACAAATAAACTGGATCATTTCGATTATTCATCTTCTTATCATTGTATGTTTGTTATAAATTTTCATTATCTTTATTTTCTATTTTCATTTTGGAAGAACTTCCTTATTCAGATTGACTGCAAAAACACTCATAATATTTACTCATCCCCATGAATATATTTAATAAACAATCCTCACTTGTTTAACCCATAAAAAAACTTCTACATACACAAGGTTCTCAAAAAAAGGAGTGCGAAACTCATGAAAAATATAAATCAAGAGCTTTTAAATCATGTAATTCTACATAAAGACCGAATTCCGCATTACCATAAAGACTTTCCCCTTATACTATTTTGGAGTCACAGAAGCGGATGCACCGCATTAGCTAATTGGTTCTTTTTTCAAATTGGATTATTTACTGAAGCAAAGAAATACAATGACTTTATTCATTACTATGAATTCTGGGTGTATAAGAACAATATAAATTACATACCAGAGTTACAGAATGGTCTTCTAGAAGGTAAAAAGGATGTTTGTAAACTTGTGCGAAATCCCTATACAAGGGCTGTCAGCTCATTTCTATTACTTGCTGACAATCCATACGCTAGCCCCCAATGGGAAAGTATCCGTCATTATTTTTATAATGATAAATATAGTAATCAAGGAATATCATTTAAACAATTTTTATATTACGTTCAGGCATTTGGTTCCAATTCCCTAGCAATAGATATACATTTTAGCCAACAATACGTCCCTGGTGAAGAAAACTTCATCCAATGTTATATTCCTTTAGAAGATTTTAATGCACAAATCACCAAACTGGAACACACGTACGATTTGATAAAATCCAATTTAGCACTTCTTACAAATTCAGATCATCATCGCGCCCACAAGATGATTTATGCAGGGAGCTATGCAGAACTTAGCATTACAGATGAAGCCTTCCCACGATTTCCAACATACGAAAGCTTTTATGATAAAGAAACTATGGATTTAGTTACAGAAATATATGCACAGGACTTTGAAATGTACCCATACACGAGAGGGATACTTTAAGTCTATACATTTTTCTATGAATAAAAGCTAATGCATCGCATAGCATAAAGTGAAACTTTAATTCGAGTCGGGTTCTCTTCGACTGATTATTCTCTTTTCCTAATCGCTATTTTAAGAGATACCTAACTTTCACCTATTCCCTTTGATTTCGCCGATTGTTGACGTGTATCATACTTTCCATAAATAGATTGCATGTAACATAGGAGTGATGTCGTGTGGAAATCAATTTGAAACACAATAATGGGTACTGCGTTATTTGCGAAAAGAAAGCTACATTTATAGAGCATAATGATTGGCTTAGAGATCATTATTTATGTTCTACATGTAACTCTATCCCAAGGCAGCGAGCTTTAATCCATACTTTACACACATTTTTTCCAAAATGGGATTCCTATAGTATCCACGAATCCTCTCCTGGAGGAATTACAACTCAGCTACTATTAAAAAACTGTAAAAACTATACATATTCTCAATACTTTAAAAACTATCCTCTTGGCCAATACTTTCAAGGAATTAGATGTGAGAACTTAGAAGACATGACTTTTGAAAATGAATCTTTTGATTTATTCATTACTCAAGACGTTTTTGAGCATGTAATGACGCCAAACAAAGCCTTTAAAGAAATAGAACGAGTATTAAAACCTGGCGGCGCTCATGTATTTACTGTCCCTTGGTATCATACACTCACAAAAACTGTGCAAAGAGCAAGATTGAATAAAGAGGTGATTGAATATATTGAAGAGCCCATTTATCACGGAAACCCTATTGATGAGAATGGGTCTTTAGTAACGTTCGATTGGGGGCAGGATATGATTGAATATATTTATACACACACAAATATGTATACCATTGTTTATTTACAAAAGGATAGATCACTCGGGTTAGATGCTGAATTTTTACATGTTTTTATTAGTAAAAAGCAAGAAAATAAGGTTTAATCACTATATAATTCGGAGGTTTGACAAATGCATAACTTTAAGTTAGGAAGTGATTTTGATAATCTTGTTAATTCACTATCTGATGTTGAACTTCTAAATTTATTTATACAAAGTTGTTCCCAAACAACGATAAATGGGGTTCCCGTACCTAGGTTTCCTCCTGAAGAAATTCAAAAACAATTTGTAGGTGCTTCCTATGAACATGCTCTTTATGAAGCATATTTATTTTATAGCTATATAAAACAATACGCCCAGAATTTAGGTGTTCCCGTGAATAAAGAAAGTAAAGTTTTAGACTTCGGCTGCGGATGGGGAAGAATTATACGCTTCTTATTTAAAGATGCTTCTGATCAAAATTTACTTGGCATTGATGTGGATCCTGCGATGATCACACTTTGTAATGAAACACTAGGAAGAGGGATATATAAAACAGCAAGTCCACATCCCCCTGTAGAATTTATTAGTGACAATTCATTAGATATCATATTCGCTTATTCTGTATTCTCACATTTATCCGAAGAAACTGCTGAAAATTGGATAAAAGAATTTTCAAGAGTTCTTCGCCCTGGTGGAATTTTCATCGCAACAACACAAGCGCGCTATTTTCTTGATTTTTGTCAACAATTCCACGAACATCCTGAATTAATTCAAACAGGATGGCATAAAACTTTATCTCAAGCTTTTCCAGATATACATCGCGCTATCTCGGATTATGAAAACGGAAAATTTGTCCACAGCGCTACTGGTGCAGGGGATGTTAGAAATAGTAGTTTTTACGGAGAAACCGTTATACCTAGGACTTATATTGAAAATCATTATGAGAAATATTTAAAGCTACAAGACTTTTTTGATGATGTAAATCGATTACCTCAAGCCCTCTTTGTCCTTCAAAAAATTTAATTCCTTTTATTCAACGTAATACACTTAATTTCATGACGAAAAGCACTTTCTATTTCAGCTATATATCAAATTACCTAATACTCTCTTATTAAGTAAGCTGTAAAAACAAATTCAATACATACCATAAAAAAGCAGTAAACAGCTAACATATCTCTTGTTTTAAAATTGCTCCACCAAATCAAGAATACCTTCCCAACAATTGAACTACGAAAAACATGAGGGGGATATACTTTGAAAATAATCGCTTTTTACTTACCACAATTCCATCAAATTAAAGAAAATGATCGATGGTGGGGGAAAGGATTTACTGAATGGACAAATACTAAAAGTGCACGCCCTTTATTTTCAGGACATTATCAACCGAGGGAACCTTATCAAGATTTTTATTATGACTTAACTAGCCCCTCCGTAAGAAAGTGGCAAGCAGAAATCGCTAAAGCATACGGTATATATGGTTTTTGTTATTATCATTATTGGTTTAAGGGAAAAAGACTATTAGAAACACCCTTTAATGACGTACTAAAGATGAAGGAACCTGACTTCCCTTTTTGTCTTTCTTGGGCAAATGAACCATGGACAAAATCTTGGGATGGTCTCGATAAACATATATTAATGCCTCAAGATTACGGAGATATATCTGATTGGAAGGAACACTTTGATTATTTATTACAGGCTTTCCAAGATGAGAGATATATTTATATAGATGATAAACCTCTATTCATTATTTATCGTCCAGGACATATTCCTGATTGTGAAAAAATGCTTAATTACTGGAATGCATTAGCGCGAGAAAATGGTTTAAAAGGCATATACTTTGCTGAAACATTAAACAGTTTTCCACTACCTAATATAAATGGATTCGATGCTAGCATTCAGTTTGAACCTTTCTATACAATTGCCCATGATAGCTCTTCAGACATAAATAAGGTCATATATGATTCTGATATGCAATTGAATGTTTGGGACTACGATAAAGTATGGATGTATATATTACAACGATCGCTCCCAAAGAAAAAAACATTTCCTGGGGCTTTTGTTGATTGGGATAATACTGCACGACGTAAAAACGCAAATAGCAGCATCTTTGTAGGTTCTACCCCTGAAAAGTTCACCATATATTTAAGCAAGCAAATTCATCGTACTTACTCTTTTTATAACAGCGAGTTTTTATTTATTAACGCATGGAATGAGTGGGCTGAAGGAACTTACTTAGAGCCAGATAAAAAATATGGATTTTCTTATTTAGAAGGAGTTAAAAATGCAATTGATAGAGGTATGAAAGCATACAAAAAAGACGAGTCAT
>NZ_QNUB01000002.1:35117-83101 GCF_008042345.1 Bacillus sp. AR8-1 | reverse complement strand
GGTGGTAACGGTTCTGGTGGTAACGGTTCTGGTGGCAGTGGCTCTCACGGCGGTAATGGCTCTCACGGCGGCAATCGTGTTAAAGGTGATAGCAGTTCTCAAGGGGGTAATGGCTCTCAAGGTGGCAATCGTGTGAAAGGCGATAGCAATTCTCAGAAGGGCAACGGTTCTCAAGGGGGTAATGTAAAAGATAATACAAAAAAACAAGGTGATAAATTACCTAATACTGCAACGCATTACCCTATATCTATTTTAATGGGTCTTTCAACATTCCTAATTGGTATGTTACTGTTTATTCGTCGTAAAAACGTAAAATAAGAACAACATCCTTCCATCTAAAGAATACATGAAATACTGTATAAAACCAAAAAGGGCTTTGGATTGCATTTTATTATGCAGCCCAAAGTCCTTTTTATCACCTATCAAAAGAGTATTAATATGCTTTTCCCCAATACACCATTTGTTTAGCTTCTTTACCACAACAAATACATTCTTCAGCTAAATGCTCTTGCTCAAAAGGCATACAACGTGAAGATACTCCCACCTCTTCTTTTAGTTTCTCTTCACAAGCCAATTCCCCGCACCACATTGCTTTAATAAAGCCTTGCTTTTCGTCAGCTACTTTTTTCATCTCTTCGAAATTTGTCACAGCATACGTATTCTCATCGCGAAATGCTTTTGCTTTATTAAATAAAGCAATATGAATTTCTTCAAGTAATGCTGGAATACGTTCTTCTAATTGATCCATTGGTACAAACTCTTTTTCCTTCGTATCTCTTCTTACAAGTACAACTTGATTCTTTTCAATATCTTTAGGGCCAACTTCTAATCGAATTGGAATACCCTTCATTTCATACTCATTAAATTTCCAACCAGGCGTTTTATTACTAGCATCTATTTTTACTCGTGCAACCTTTTGAATATGTCCTTGTAACTCTGTTGCTTTTGCTAAAACTCCTTCTTTATGCTGAGCAATTGGTACAATAACAACTTGCACTGGAGCGACTTTTGGTGGCATCACAAGTCCATTATTATCGCTATGAACCATTATTAGCCCACCTATCATTCTTGTTGATACACCCCAAGATGTTTGGTGCACATATTGCCATTTACCGTTACGATCTAAAAACTTAATATCAAATGCTTCTGAGAAATTCGTCCCAAAGTTATGAGAGGTTCCTGTTTGAAGCGCTTTTCCATCATGCATTAAACTTTCAATTGTATAAGTTGCCTTTGCTCCAGCAAACTTCTCTTTTTCTGTTTTTTGTCCTTTAATAACTGGTATCGCTAAATAATCCTCACAGAAAGAAGCATATAAGTTTAAAATATTTAATGTTTCAGCCTGCGATTCTTCTGCCGTTTCATGGATTGTATGACCCTCTTGCCATAAAAATTCAGTCGTACGAAGGAATGGTCTAGTTGTCTTCTCCCAACGAACTACTGAACACCACTGATTATATAACTTTGGCAAATCATTATAGGATTGCACAATTTTTGAAAAGTGCTCACAGAATAAAGTTTCAGATGTAGGACGTACACAAAGTCTTTCCGCTAACTTTTCATCCCCGCCATGCGTAACCCATGCTACTTCAGGAGCAAATCCTTCAACATGATCCTTCTCTTTTTGCAATAAACTCTCTGGGATAAACATTGGCATATATACATTTTCATGGCCAGTTTCTTTTAACTTCTCATCCATCACCTTCTGCATATTCTCCCATAAGGCATAACCATACGGACGTAAAATCATGCACCCTTTTACACTTGAATAATCAACAAGTTCGGCTTTTTTTACAATATCGGTATACCACTGCGTAAAGTCCTCTTCCATCTTCGTAATGGCTTGCACTTGTTCTTTTGCCATAGTCAGTCTTCCTCCTTCTAGAAAATACAAAAAAGCCCGCGTCCCTAAATAGGGACCGAGCTTTGCCGGCGTTACCACCCTGATTCATGCACAAAAATTGCGCATGCTCTCTTTTTGATAACGGGAAATTCCCGCTGCATATGCAGAACTCAAAGGCAGGTTCCATATTGCCTTTTTAAGAATCTTTCAGCCTGGCGGATTCTCTCTCTGCTAAAAAGGTTGAATATGTACTAGTCCTTTTTCATCGTTATAACGAAATAAATTTGTTGATTATCATAATACAAATTCTTTTTTAAAACAATAGCTAATTTTCTTATTATTATATATTCTTTTCATTTTTTACAGTTTTATACGTAGCTTTTTCGAGAGATTTTTACAAGTTGATGTGCAATCATACCAATAAGTGTACCTAGTAGAACGAAGAAACCAATAAATCCATATCCCATTCCTTCCCACCCACCAATAACCATCATGGTAACAGGAAATGATGCTAAGCAAAGAAGTATTACAATCAGTGCAAATATAATATCAAACTGTTTGTCTGGAAAACGTTTCTTTAGTAAATATGAAATAGCAAATACAAGGAGAATTGTGATGCCACCAATGATGTAAAATATACCGAATCCATCTAACCAGTCCATACTATTCCCTCCGTCCATAGATTCCCTTATACTTATTATATGTTTAATTTTTCTGAAAATAAACAATAAATTTTATTCAGAAACATATTTTTATTACTAGGTATTAATAGTAATATATAAGAATAGGTTTTATATAATTAGGAGGATTACTTTATGGATAAAGCATTAACGAATCGTGTCATTATTTTATCATTCGACTGTTTATCAGCTTTAGATTTTCCTATACTACAAAAACTACCTCATTTCCAATCTCTAATAAAAAAGGGCACGGTTGTCGAAAAAGTAGAACCAATTTATCCTTCTGTAACATATCCAAGCCACTCAACAATCGTAACCGGTAATTACCCTAACAAGCACGGTGTTGTTAGTAATACGTTACTTCAACCAGGACGTGAATCACCTGATTGGCATTGGTACCGAAAATCGATAAAAGGAACAACATTGTATGATGAAGCGCGTAAAGCAAATTTAACGACAGCTGCCCTTCTATGGCCTGTTACTGGGAGAGCAAACATTGATTACAATTTACCAGAAATTTTCCCCAATAGACCGTGGCAAAATCAAGTGTTAGTTTCCTTATTTAGCGGTAGCCCACTATACCAATTAGATTTAAATCGTCGTTTCGGCCATATAAGAAATGGTTTATCACAACCAGAGCTGGATGATTTCGTCCTCGCCTCTGCTGTACACACCATTCAGACGAAAAAGCCTAATGTTATGTTCGTACATTTCACTGATTTAGACACGCAAAGACATTATCATGGCTTTGAATCTAACGAAACAATAGCTGCAATTCATAGACATGATGAGCGGCTCGGGAAAATTATTCAAACTTTAAAAGACAGTGACCTATACGAAGAGAGTACAATTATCGCTCTTGGTGACCATAGCGCTTTAAGTGAAAACAAAGCAATTCAATTAAATGTGCTATTCCAACAAAAAGGCCTCGTATCTATAAATAAAAAAGGGCTATTAGTAGATTGGAAGGCCTATTGTCAAAGTTGCGACGGGTCTGCCTATGTATATGTGAAAGACAAAAATGATACGGATACAATTCGAGAAGTACAACTACTCCTTGAAGAACTGCTGCAAAATAAACAGAATGGAATTGAATTTATACTTCATGATGAAGCTGCGAAAGACTGCGGTGCAGATGGTAATTGTTTATTTATGTTAGAAGCGCAAGAGGGGTATTATTTCACTGAAAACTATACAGGAGATTTTATAAAAGAAATTACTGAAAAAGATGTTACGCCTAGTAAAAAATATACATTTGGTACGCATGGATACTCTCCAACAAAACCTACCTATGAAACAATTTTTATCGCTGCTGGAAAAGGAATAAAAACCGGCGTTACCGTCCCGTATATGAGACTTATTGATGAAGGTCCAACTATCGCTAGACTACTCGGTTTACACTTAGGCGAAACAGACGGATTAATTGTAGAGGATTTACTCCAATTGTAAAGAACTGTGTATATATGTAAAAGTTCTGTAAAAATCATCACTGTTTCTCTTTTTATAATTTTTATTTTTGTACACTGTTAGTAGAACAAATTTAAGGGGGAACACTATATGAAAAAAATGTCCAGACAAGAAAAAAGCTGGATATTATACGATTGGGCGAACTCGGTATATTCGCTCGTCATTACAACTGCATTATTTCCAATTTACTTTAAAGCAGCTGCAAAAGAAGCCGGGCTATCTGGTGCAACTTCAACAGCATATTGGGGATATGCAAACTCGTTCGCTACACTTTTAATTTCTATACTTGCTCCTATTCTCGGCACAGTTGCTGATTATAAAGGATTTAAAAAACGATTTTTCACATTCTTCTTTGGACTTGGTATCGTATTTACAAGTATGTTAGCAGTCGTTCCAACATCTCAGTGGTACTTATTATTAGGATGCTATATGCTCGCCTTAGTTGGTTTTGCTGGAGCCAACATTTTCTATGATGCATTTTTAGTAGATGTCACTTCTGAAGATAGAATGGATCGAATTTCTACAAGAGGTTTCGCTTTAGGCTATATTGGGAGTACTATTCCTTTTATCGGTTGTATCGCTCTTATTATTCTTGCTCAAAAAGGAACTATCCCTTTATCAGTTGGCATTGCTAGTCAAATTTCATTCGCGATAACTGCTCTTTGGTGGGGGTTATTTACAATTCCAATGCTTAAAAACGTAGAGCAAACACACTATATTGAGCGTCATCCAAGGCCTATTAAAATGAGCTTCAAACGTCTTGCTGATACTTTTAAAAATATTAAAGAATATAAAACTGTATTTATGTTTCTAATTGCTTACTTTTTCTATATTGACGGAGTCGATACAATTATTACTATGTCTACAGCTTACGGAACCGACCTCGGTATCAGTGCAACGAATCTATTAATCATATTATTTGTAACACAAATTGTCGCTTGTCCATTTGCGTTACTATACGGAAAACTATCTGAAACATTTACTGGTAAAAAAATGTTATATGTCGGTATCATTATTTATATCATTATTTGCACATATGCTTATTTCTTAAAAACGACACTTGATTTTTGGATTTTAGCAATGTTAGTTGCTACATCTCAAGGTGGTATTCAAGCACTAAGTCGTTCATACTTTGCAAAACTAGTACCAAAAGAATCTGCTAATGAATTCTTCGGATTTTATAATATATTTGGGAAGTTTGCCGCAATTATGGGTCCGGTATTAGTCGGTGTTACAACGCAATTAACAGGAAAAACAAACGCTGGTGTTCTTAGTATTATTGTTCTGTTTATTATCGGAGGATTCTTACTAACTAGAGTTCCAGAAAATAATACATCCGTTACACCACCTAGTCCAAAGACTAAAACGCTCTAAGAAAAGATCCTCTTCTCATAAGAAGAGGATCTTTTTTATTTTTAAAGGTGCACCTTATAATGAACGACTCTACTGCTTGTACAAAAATAATTTATCAACAGTTGTTCCTAATACTTCAGCTAAACGGAATGCTAACGCTAAACTTGGATCATATTTATTATTCTCAATTGCATTTATCGTTTGTCTAGAAACCTTACATTTATCAGCTAATGCGCCTTGTGAAATATTATTTTCAGTGCGTAATTCATAGATTTGATTTTTCACACCATTGCTCCTAACCTGTAAAATCGTTTTTACAACATCAGTATATAATTGGCTCATATAGTTGTCAAAAGTTCCTCAAAGAAAAAGGGAGCAATATTGCTCCCTTACAATAGTTATTTTGAAGCTAATGAATTTGTTAGTGCCTCTTTATTAGCGATATCTTCTTTCTTTATTTGCATACGTAGAACTGGCCCTATCGCTAATAAAATAAGTGCCATTGCTATACAAAACACAGTAACTAGCGAAGTTAGTTCCTTTAATCCTCCAGCTAATGAAGTTCCAATTAGCATTGCCCCCATAAACAGTGGTAAAATCGTCCCATTTACTCTTCCAACCATATTTTCTGGTACAAGTTGAATCATAAGCGTACCGACAACAATATTAACACAAGCTAAACAAATACCTGTTCCAAATCTCATGAAACTAGTAATCCAAAATGATGTAGATAGCCCTTCTACTAAAAATGAAATCGCTAATATACCCATACCGAATACAAACATCTTTTTCGGATTCACTTTTGAAGCGAAAACTGCAGCAACAATACCACCAAGTAACATACCTATTCCATCAGCTGCCGCTAAATATTGAACAGCTTCTTTTTCCATGCCTAAACGTTCAATTACAAGGAATACTTCTAATGGATTCGTTAATCCAACAGCTAAACCCATAATTGTAAAAGTAATCGTAATCATACGTAAATTTTTCGTATGAAGAACATACTTCCAACCTTCTTTTATATCATTTTTTAATGAATCTCTCGCCACTTGCTCTTTTTCAACCCATTTTGGTAAAAATGAAAGGGCGATAGCAGATAACAAAAATAAAATGATTAAGCTATATAGTGACGTAAATAAACCAAGTTGTGTATACACAAGCGATCCTACCACTGGCCCAAAAATTAGAAATAATGACTGTAATGTTTGGTTAAATGCAATCGCATTTGCTACCTGTTCTTCTTTTACATAGCGCTTAAATATACGCGAAGATGAGGGCTGAGAAAACTGACCTACAATCGCGGAAATGAGTGTTGCAAAAAATATAGCCTGCCAATAATCCAGCTTTAACAACAGGACAATTCCTATAATAGACAGTACACTCAACACATCTCCAGCGACCATTGTTCTTTTCGGATTCCAACGATCTGCTAATGCACCACCAATGAACGAGAAAATAAAGATAGGTGCATACTCCATGACAGATAATAGAGACACTGAAACTGGATCATTATTTGTCCGCTCCATTATGAAATATAAAAGAGCCATATTTCTGATCCAAATTGCAAATTGTTGTAAAATATCAGATGCCATAACGAGCATAAATGCTCGGTTTTTAAATAAAGCTTTCACTTTCATTCCCCTTCCATAAACCGACCGTTCGGTCTAATTTGTTTTGTAAGAAAAGCAACTGACTTATTATTCAGCTGCCATTCCTTTTAACAATACATCTATTGCCTTTTTATAAATACGTTTCAGCTCTTTATAATCTAACTCGTAGTAAAGTACTCCAAGCCCTGATAATAATCCGTTCACAATATACATAAGATCACGAGCATTATCTTCACGGAACTCTCCAGACTGTATACCTGCTTCAATTAATTTCTCAAACATAACATATGATTCTCTAGTTAAAGCTAACAGTTCATCCAGAATCTCTTTACTTACAACTTGGCTCATAGAGAATTCCTCTATTGCATTTGAAATTGGTTGCTGTATGTCCTCTACATGATATTCCGCGAGACCATATAGTTTTTCAGTACTAGTACTATACAACTTCTCTTTTTCATTCCATTTTTCAACCCAATCATACGTATGCTGTTTCACTACAAATAAAAATAATTCTTCTTTACTTTTAAAGTGATAATAAATGCTTCCTTTACTTCGCTCTGTAATTTCACAAATCTCTTCCATAGATGTAGCTGCATAGCCCTTCTGTGAAAATAGACTTTCTGCTTTATATGCAATTTCTTTCTTTATCTCTTCTGCGCTTCTTCTCATATTCACACCTCTTTAAACCGACCGTTCAGTCTAATAATAACAAATCAAAAACCTCTATCGCAAGAGGATATATTCCTTATTTAAGAAAACGTACTTTCAAACCAAGTTCGAATCATATGTATCGTTCCAAATTTAAATGCTAATTTAACAAGAAATACGCCTCCCGCAGCTAATAAAAATAACACTACTTTCCCCTTATTTTTCACTTTCGGTTCCCTTTTCATTTCCATTCCCCTTAGTATATTAAAAATATTAATCAAACGTTTGTTTAACTGTGTTTATGCAATATGTAAGCCAACTAATCAAACGTTTGTTTAAAAAGAAATACGCCTATATAAGGCGCATTTTCATCAATCACCACCGCCACCGCAGCTTCCTCCGCTATCTCCCCCAAAAGACCCTCCACAATCATGTGAGCCACCATCATGCGAGCTATCATTATCAGATCCAGCAAAGAAAAATAATGGTGATGAGCTGTTAGATGAATTATGAATGTTATTTTGTTTTGTAAGATTTACCTTCTTTTTGTTCGATCGAACTGCTGTTACGATTATTCCAACTACAACAAATAATAGTATGACAATAATAAATTCCATATAAAAGCCTCCCTTATTCCTCGAATAATTGAATGGTTCTCTCTAGATTTTCAATTGAAATGAAGCGCGATTCCCGAAGGATCTCTTTTCCATTATAAAATAATAAAATTGTCGGTCCTGTAAATACGGCATATCGCCCCGCAATCTCTTGCATGTCTTGTAGTAATATCTCTATTTTCTCTAAGTAATCATAATTCTCTAATACGCAATTTACTTTTCTTAGCATAACATCACAAACACCACAATTTTCCGTTTTAATAAACAGAAGTACCAATTGTTGTTCTTCGATATAGGTCGCTAATTCTTCTATCGTTTTAAATGTAGTCATCTTATCCCTCTTAGCGTAGTTTACGAAATACTTTGTCTTGATACATACGAAAAGCTGAACTATCTTTAATCTTTCTCTTTTCCATTACCTGCTGAAAACGAAGCGTTTTTACTGTTAACTCTTCTCTTAATTTCTTTCTCTCTTCTTCATCATAACAGCAAGCAATTAGATCCTCTATTTTTAATATATCTTTTTGTAGTTCCATCTCTGGTGGAATCATTCCCGCATTTTTTAAAATTTTATAACTCATTCTAAGTTCTGGAGGTACCATTGAAAGATCTTCTAATTGTAGTGGTTTTCCTTTTCCCGGAAGATAATCAAGATCACCATTCCGTATCGCTTGTCGAATTTTTTCTTCAGCAATGTTCAAAAACACATCCACACTGTTCCCTCCTTTACATATTTTTACTATTATTTTACATGATATTTCCTTATCTTTCTACGTCTTTAATAATTGGCTCCATACAATTTTTTCTCAAATTTATTTATAATGAGCTATTTCCTCCCATACCGACCTTTCGTTTTCATATATAGTTTGTATTCAAGCCTTTTTGTATTGAGAAAGTCTTTTACAACTGAATAAAGCGTTTACACTAAATCTTACATTTGTTACGATTTAATCACCCCCAGCTCCCTTGTATAGACTTCGTGATGTCTGATCATTTTATCTAGACGTTTCATACGTCTAGATTCATTTTGATTTATTGGCGTATGCCTTTAAATATATCTTTTATTTTGAAAGGAGAAATGGCTATGAGGTCTCAAAAATTCACACTGCTATTACTATCTTTACTACTTTTCTTACCTCTTTTTCTCACAAATTTTATTACTCCAAATCTCGCATTAGCAGATTCACCAAAGCAAAGTCAAAAAATTGTTGGGTACTTTCCATCGTGGGGCGTTTACGGACGTAATTATCAAGTTGCTGACATTGATGCATCAAAACTTACTCACCTTAACTATGCTTTCGCGGATATTTGTTGGAATGGAAAACATGGAAATCCTTCTACCCATCCTGATAATCCAAATAAACAAACGTGGAACTGTAAAGAATCTGGTGTACCATTGCAAAATAAAGAGGTTCCTAATGGTACTCTCGTACTCGGTGAACCATGGGCTGATGTTACCAAATCGTATCCTGGCTCAGGTACAACTTGGGAAGATTGCGATAAATATGCCCGTTGCGGAAATTTCGGAGAACTAAAACGATTAAAAGCTAAATATCCTCACTTAAAAACAATTATTTCCGTTGGTGGCTGGACTTGGTCTAACCGCTTTTCTGATATGGCCGCTGATGAAAAAACAAGAAAAGTATTTGCTGAATCTACAGTAGCTTTTCTTCGCGCATATGGGTTTGATGGCGTAGATTTAGACTGGGAATATCCGGGCGTTGAAACGATTCCTGGTGGTAGTTATCGTCCTGAAGATAAACAAAATTTCACTCTCCTTCTTCAAGACGTCCGAAATGCTTTGAATAAAGCAGGTGCTGAAGATGGCAAACAATATTTACTAACAATCGCGTCAGGTGCAAGCCAACGCTACGCTGATCATACAGAGCTAAAGAAAATTTCTCAAATACTCGATTGGATTAATATTATGACATATGATTTCCACGGTGGATGGGAAGCTACTTCTAATCATAATGCAGCTCTATACAAGGATCCAAATGACCCAGCAGCAAATACGAATTTTTACGTAGATGGTGCTATAGACGTTTATACCAATGAAGGTGTTCCAGTGGATAAACTAGTATTAGGCGTACCTTTTTACGGACGTGGCTGGAAAAGTTGTGGAAAAGAAAATAACGGACAATATCAACCTTGCAAACCAGGTAGTGATGGGAAACTTGCTTCTAAAGGTACTTGGGATGATTATTCTACCGGTGACACAGGTGTGTATGATTACGGTGATTTAGCAGCCAATTACGTTAATAAAAATGGTTTTGTACGCTACTGGAATGACACAGCTAAAGTACCTTACTTATATAATGCGACTACAGGCACATTTATTAGCTACGATGACAATGAATCTATGAAATATAAAACAGACTATATAAAGACGAAGGGTTTAAGTGGAGCAATGTTTTGGGAACTAAGCGGGGATTGCCGTACAAGTCCAAAATATAGTTGTAGTGGTCCAAAATTACTTGATACGCTAGTAAAAGAATTACTTGGTGGACCTATTAGTCAAAAAGATACTGAGCCACCAACAAATGTTAAAAATATTGTAGTTACGAATAAAAATTCAAGCTCAGTTCAATTAAGTTGGACTGCATCCACTGATAACGTAGGCGTTACTGAATACGAAATTACTGCCGGAGAAGAAAAATGGAGTGCAACAACAAATAGCATTACAATTAAAAACTTAAAACCTAATACGGAATACACATTTTCAGTAATTGCCAAAGATGCTGCTGGAAATAAATCACAACCTACCGCTCTTACTGTCAAAACAGATGAAGCTAATACGACACCTCCTGATGGAAATGGCACTGCTACATTTTCAGTCACTTCGAATTGGGGCAGCGGTTATAACTTCTCAATTATAATCAAAAATAATGGAACGACCCCTATTAAAAATTGGAAATTAGAATTTGATTATAGCGGCAATTTAACACAAGTTTGGGATTCTAAAATTAATAGTAAAACAAATAATCATTATGTAATTACGAACGCAGGATGGAATGGCGAAATTCCTCCTGGCGGATCTATTACAATTGGTGGTGCAGGAACAGGTAATCCTGCCGAACTTTTAAATGCCGTCATTAGCGAAAACTAGACGTAATATCCATTAATTATTTCACTAAAGTTTGAATTTAGGTTCGAGCAATACCTCCTAAATTCAAACTTTTAATTTTACGAAAAATAAAAAACATTACAATAACTTATTATAATTATATTTAGTTTCTAATATGAAGTTTATATGAAGTTCATTTGAATTTTACATGAATTTCCTTTAATTTCTATTGTCTTCCTATAATATCCACATTATCCTTTACATATAGGAATTATTTTCATTCCATTTTGAACTATCTATATATATAAAGAAAGATAGTCACCTGTTAGGGAAAGGCTTTCGTATTATTATAAATATAACAAAAGAAAAAGCACGCTTATAAGCGCACCATAAGAGTGCTTCTTCATACAATTCTCATGTAAGAGTTCTCGAAAATCATGTTAATCACAAAGAAAAGGCATTAGCTCATAAAAGCTAATGCCTTTTCTTTATTCATATTGTTCAGCATTCCAATCTTCTATATTCCATACTTTTGTTATCCACGATTCATAGAAAGAAGGTTCATGTGAGACAATTAAAACTGTTCCCTTGTATTGTTGTAACGCTTCCTGTAAAGCCATCTTAGTTTCTACATCCAAATGATTAGTCGGTTCGTCTAAAATTAAAACATTGCTTTTCGTTACGATAAGTTCACATAAACGCACTTTCGTTTGCTCTCCACCGCTTAATAAACGAATAGGTTTTAATACGTGTTCTTCTTTCAATCCACACTTCGCTAATACTTGGCGCACTTCTTTCTTTGTCATATCTGGTCGTTCTGCCCAAACTTTCTCTAACGGTGTTATTTCTGAAGCAAACTCTTCCTGTGCAAAATAAGCAGGATTTACTCGTTCCCCAACAAAAATTGAACCGCTTAGCGGCTTTATTTGACCTAATAACGTCTTTAACATTGTCGTTTTTCCAATACCGTTATGACCAACAACAGCTATCTTTTCTCCTTTTTTCACTTGTAAATTCAAGTCTGGAAATAACGGCTCACTATAACCCACTCTTAGTTTCTCAGCCTGTAATATACGACTTACTGGTTCATTATAAACAGTAAAAGCAAAACGGGACCGAGGTATATTATTAACCTTTTCAACCCTTTGCATTTTCTCCAATACTTTCTCTCGACTTTTTGCCTGTTTTGCTTTTCGAATTTTATTTTTTTGAATAAATGTTTCTAACTGAGCAATTTCTTTTTGTTGTTTCACATACGCCGATTGTAATTGTTTCCTTTGTACTTGGTAACTTTGTAAAAACTTTTCATAATCCCCTACATATCGCTTAACTTTTCGTTCTTCTAGATGGTAAATGACATTCGTAATATTGTTCAAAAATACTTCATCATGCGAAATGATAATATAAGCTTTTTCGTACAGTTTCAAGTACGATTGCAACCATTCTATATGTGCTGTATCTAAATAGTTCGTTGGTTCATCTAGCAATAAAACATCAGCTTTTTCTAGAAGAAGCTTTCCTAGTAATAACTTTGTCCGCTGTCCTCCACTTAACTTTGAAACATCTTTTTCCAATCCTATTTCAAACAGCCCTAAACCAATTGCCACTTCTTCAATTTCTGTATGAATTTGATAGAAATTAGAGTTTTCCAATATAGTTTGTAACTCTCCATACCTTACTAACAATTTTTCTACTTCTACTGCTTCAGCCATCTCTTCTGCAATTTTTAACATTTCGTATTCAATCGCATACAAGTTAGAAAATGCACTTTGCAAGTATCCTGCAATTGTTATTCCTTCTTGTAAATCTATATGCTGCTGCAAAAATCCAACCTTCACATGTGGAAACCATTCAATGTTCCCATCATCATGTATAAGTTCTCCTGTTAAAATTCTTAGCAGTGTTGATTTTCCAATCCCATTTTTCCCTACTAACCCAACATGCTCCCCCTTTAATAATCGAAAGCATGCATTATATAAGATGGTTTTCTCACCATACGAATGACTTAAATTTTCTACTGTTAATATACTCATTTTTTTCTCTCCTTTACTTATCGTCCATAAGCTAAATAGAGAGACCAACAGTATGAATCCTTATTTAATTATGCATATAAAAATGGGTAAGGTGAATACACCTTACCCATTACATATTATCGTAAAAAAGGATTAAGGTTCTTTACCTGCTGTCTTCAATTTAGCTTAATCTTAAAAAATGGGCAGACTTCTCCCATATCAAGCTAAAACCATTTGAAGAACAGTTGATAAAGTCATTTTATCCTTTCACTCCTTTAACATTTGTTATATTAAGAGTATAAACTACTCTGTTATATTCTATTCTCTATTTTCCCTTTTGTTCCTTCTCCATCTTTTCATATTCTAAAAAAAGCCTCTTAACAGTAATTATACTAACAACTGTTAAAAGGCTTTTTCTATTTTTTCATATAAGGAGCTAACACACTTAAAATCTCTTCTTTATCCTTTTTTAATTCGAGTGATGTTAACATATCCATCGTTCTCGGTCTAGGTAATTTCACTTGTACCTCGCCAACAATTGACGCTGGTCTTTGAGATAAAATAAATACGCGATCTGAAAGCAAGATTGCCTCATCTAAGTCATGTGTAACCATAACGATTGTTTGCTTCTCTTGATGCCAAGAGTTTAAAAGCCAGCTATGTACTTCCATTTTTGTAAATGCATCTAACTTTCCAAAAGGCTCATCAAGCAGCATAATTGGCTTTTCACATAAATATGTGCGCAGAAAACTAATTCTTTGACGCATACCACCAGACAATTCATCTGGATAATGGTCTGCATATTCATCTAGTTCGAACTGCTTTAATGCTTCCATTCCTTCTGTCAGCCTTTGTTTTTTCGGCTTTCCTTCAATTTCTAACGGAAGAACGATATTTTGCAAAGCTGATCGCCACGGTAGTAATAAATCTTGTTGTGGCATATAACTAACAACATCTTGCTCTTGTACTTGCTTATCTTTATACATTACGTTCCCGCTTGTTGGTTTTTCAACATTTGCAATCATGTTTAATAATGTGCTTTTCCCGCAACCACTCGGTCCTACAAAGGAAACAAACTCTCCCTCTTGTATAGAGGCACTAATATTCTCTAATACATTCTTTCCGTCGAAAGATTTCACTATATTTTTTATTTGTAATCCGCTCATTTTTCACTTGGAAGGAATTCATTTGTAAAAGCATCTTTTACATCGATTTTCTTTTTAATAACTTTGTTGTCATATAAGAAATTCATGTAATTCGTCCAAATTTCTTCCTTCTGTACTCCCCATGCTTTCGCATCATCTTGATACTTCGTACTTAACCATTTCTGGCTTTCTTGAACTAAATCTTTATTTACATCTGGAACAGCTTTAATTAGAATATCAGCAGCTTCTTTCGGTTCCTTAATTGCAAAATTATAACCTTCTGTTGTTGCACTCATAAACTTTTTCACAAAGTCTTTATCTTGCTTCGTATGTTTTTCACTCGTAATAATAACAGGACTATAGAAATCAAGCGCTGGATCTAAGTCCTTCACCATAATCGTATTTAACTCTTTTCCTTGGCGCTTCGCTTCAATACCATCCCAACCGTAATAAATCCATTCGAAATCTGCATCACGGCCGATTGATTTAAAGAAATCTGTTTGTCCTAAGATGATTTTTTCAACTTTATTAAAATCAGCTTGATGCTTATCCATAATCGTCTTTAATGTCGCTTCTTCCGCTGGTCCTCCCCAGCCGCCATAACGTTTACCTTCAAAATCTTTCGGTGACGTCATATTATCTTTCTTAAGCGATGCAAACGCTGAAGTGTTATGCTGAATAATCGCTCCTACAGATACAACAGGAATTCCTTCCACACGAGCTAATGTTACATTTTCTTGTGCGCTTATTGCGAAGTCTGCTTTTCCTGATGCTATCATTTGCTCTGCTGTTACATTGTCACCTGGTTGAATAATTTCTACATCTAATCCTTGCTTTTTGTAATAATCTTTCGTTTGCGCTACATACAAGCCAGTATGATTCGTATTTGGAAACCAATCTAATACTACTTTTACTTTTTGATCTTTACTTGCACTTTCTTCTTTCTTCGCCGGATTACATCCAGCCACACCTACCGCTACTAAGGCAGCTAACATAACTTTCAAACCTTTTTTCATTTTCTGCCGTCCTTTCTATATATCCATGGTGCTGTTATTCTTGCCATAAACTCTACGATAAAATACAGGCATAATGTCACTATAACGATGATTGCTGCAACACCAAATACTCGGGCAGTCAAAAAGGATTTTGTAGCCCTCGTAAGCATAACGCCTAATCCTTCACTTGCACCGAGCCATTCTCCGATAATTGCCCCCATTACGCTATATGTAACTGCAATTTTTAAACCGGAGAAAAAGTATGGAAGCACTGCTGGAAATTTTACTTTCTGGTAAACTTGCCATTTTGTCGCCTTCATTGTTTGTAACAGCTTCAACATGTTTTTATCTACTGTTTGAAAACCTTCTAAAATACTAAGCGCAATTGGGAAGAAACAAACGAGTATTACGACCATTACTTTCGGCAACATCCCATATCCAAACCAAATAATAAATAGCGGTGCAAGTACAACAATTGGAATTGTTTGCGAAATAACGAGTAATGGATTTATTAAAATACGAAATAACGGTATAACGTCCATAATAATTGCGATGCTCGTCCCCAATAAAATTGCAAAGAATAGTCCAATTATAACTTCCTGCAGTGTTTGCATCGTATTTGGTAATAGTAAATCTTTCATCCCAATTAATTCTTGAACAATGGCAGAAGGCTTTGGTAAAATCCACGGTTCGATTTTAAATAATGAAACAGATCCTTCCCATATAGCAATGAGAAGGATAAGCCAAATAGTTGTAATAAGTTTAGATTGCTTCTGGTTTTGCATATTCATCACGGTACTTCCAAACCTTTTCATCTATCGTTACACCAGTGCTTGGACGATAATGGATTTTAATAGAAGTAATCACTTCTTCTGCTCCAGCATCGACGCAAGCTTGTTGCGCACGTTTAACGACATCAAGAAGTACATCTAATTCTCCTTCCAAAGTTGTTTCCATTGCCCCTACTTCATAACGAACTCCCGATTGTTGCACAACTTCAATTGCTTTATCGACAACAGAATATACATCTTTCGTTTTCGCTTGTGGTACTACTGAAAATGACATTGTAACTTGTTGTGACATAATAAAATCCCCCTTATAAAATTAGATTTCAAAAATAAGAAAAGGCTTTCCTACTGCGTAGGAAAGCCTTGTATGCAAGTTATTATAGAATAACATATGCTACATCACTTTAAGTAACTCCCTACGCTGGCATTATCCAGATCAGGTTGAGGGTCGATGTTTACTTACATCCTCTCAGCCAATTGGCTCCCCGGTCCTTAATTCGTTTTCATTGTAGCATGATTTATTTTATTGAACAAACAAAAGCATGCATAATCATTTCATTATTTTTGGAAAATATCCAACTTTTTCACCATGAGCTAATAACTGCTGTATAAATTCTTTATTGATTGCTGGTACTATCAATTCTTTTTTCTTAATCCATTCATTCGTTCTACGCGTACCCATTACAATTTCAGATTGCTGCGCTCCATCTCCTGCAACTTGAGAAGCAATTAACTCTGCTATTACTTCATTTTCCTTCGCTAATTCAAGTCCGGTATTTACATATTCTGAAAGTGGAACCATTTCAAGATTGTATCCACACTCTCCAATTAACTGTATAAATTGTTCAAACTCAATTTGATGTGGATGACAAATATGTAACGTCTCTCCTACAATTTGCGAATCTTTTAAATACAATACAATTGATTTACTAGCAAAATCAATTGGTGTGAAATCAACTTTCCACTTCACATTTGGTGCTTTCCCAATTAATAGCATTGTTTTAATAAGACGATAAAATGCGTTTCCTTCAATATTTTGTTGGAACGAACCTGTTTCTGAATGACATGCTAAATTACCTGCACGATAAATATTTCCGCGCAAACCATTTTTCATTGCTTCACGAACAATGTTTTCCGCTTGTAGTTTACTATTTGAATATACATTCTCTAAGTCTACACTGTAATTAAAATCACCAGTTTTCATGTATGTATCCCATTGATCTACCGCTAATTCTAACGGGATACCAATTGTAGAAATAAAATGGAATGTAGCACCTTTCTCCGCTAATGCTAGCATACGGCTAGTTCCTTGGACATTTATATTTTCAAATTGTTTTACATCTCCAAAATGTCTTACATCTGCACCGCAATGAATTATCGTATCCATCTTAGAACTGATGAACATAAATTCTTCTTCGCTCATCCCAAGATACTCTTCCCCCAGATCACCAGCTACGGCCTGTATACGCTGTAACCATTCTTCACATATATCACTAAAGTAGCCTGTTAATGTATCTATAATTCTTTGTTGCACATCTTTGGTTGGTCTTACTAAACAATAAATAGTAGCAGATGTATCTCTCAACAATTCATATAATATGTGTGATCCTAAATAACCAGTAGCTCCTGTTAAAAAGACATTTAAAATCTGGGTTTCTTCCAAAACGTTTGCATACGTAATAGTATCTGGTTCGTGAATCACTTTATATTCACGAAATACTTCTTCTTTCTCTACTTTTACTTCTCGCTCAATTCGAGCTAATCCATATATCGTTCTTTCTTTAAAGAAATCTTGAATTGTTAAATGTGAAAAATCTTCTTTTAACAATGTTAAGACTCGTAATACTTTTAATGAATGTCCACCAATTGTAAAGAAATCATCATGTACTCCAACTTTTGAAATTCCTAATACTTCCGCCCAAGCGCGCGCTATTTGTTTCTCTGCTTTATTAGAAGGTGCAACATATTCTTGTAGACGAACCGGTTCATACTTTTCTTCTAGCTGAGCTAACTTCTTAACATCAATCTTTTTATTAGGTGTAAGTGGCAATTCATTAATATAAATTAGTTTAGATGGCACCATATAATCTGGTAATTGCTCTTGTAACTGATAAACTAATTCTGGTATTTCTTTTTTATTTAAAGTTGTATAGAACGCGATTAAATATTGGCTACCTTCCTTACTCTTCTTAGCAAAAACAGCATTTTCTTTTATATTATGATTTTGAGAAATTTTACTTTGGATTTCTCCTAGTTCAATACGATGTCCTCTAATCTTTACTTGATCATCTTTCCGATGTAAAAATTCTATATTTCCATCCTCTAACAACTTAACAATATCACCTGTTTTATATATATTAACTATAGGATTGAAAGGGTTCTGAATAAAAGCTTCAATTGTTTTATTAGGCTTATTAAAATACCCTTTTGCTAATCCTACTGAATCTATATATAATTCACCAGGTACACCAATTGGACAAAGATTCATATTCTCATCCAAAATCATAACTTGATAATTAGCACATGGTTTACCAATGGGAATACTCGCAACATCCTCATTTAACTGACTAGGTATTTTATAGGTTGTCGTCACTACAGTACATTCTGTCGGTCCGTATACATTATGAATTTCAACATTTGTACCTATTCTTTCTCTCCACAATTTAATAACCTCTACAGGCAACATTTCACCGCCAATCGCAATTCTTTTTAGGGAAGCTAGCTTATATATATCTTCTTCTGCTAAATAAGTTGCTACTTGTCGAACAAAAATTGTTGCTAATGCCAAGATCGAAGTTGCTTTCACTTTATAGATTGCATTTGCAAATGCTTCTACAGACAATCGCTCTTCCTCTAATAATACATACAAATTTCCTCCGCAGAATAAAGAAGCAAATGACTCCCATACAGAAGCATCGAAACTAAAGGAAGGAAATTGGGCAAATACATCCTCTTCTGTCAATTCATATTGCTTTTGCATCCAAGTGTACAGATTAACAACGCCTCTATGTGCTAACATCGTTCCCTTTGGATTCCCTGTTGAACCAGATGTATAAATCATATAAGCTACATCATCACAATGAATAGACAACTTTACATCTATATCTTCACAAGTTTCACTATCATACATTGAAACTGTTTGAACCCCATCACATGTTATAGGCGTCTCTTTCATCAATATAACTTTCGCTTGGCTATCTTGAATAATGTACTGTATTCTACTTTCCGGATAATCTGGATCAATCGGAACATACGCTGCACCAGCTTTTAATATAGCTACCATACTTACTACTGTGTCTATGCTACGTTTCATAAATATTCCAACATAGTCTCCTAATTGGACGCCATTTTTAATTAACATATGAGCTATTTGATTACTTTTTTTATTTAGCTCCTCATAAGTTAAAGTACCTTCCCTTGAAGATAAAGCTATACGATTTGGAAATTGAGTAACAGTATTATAGAACATATCGACGATACTTTTCTCAGGATATACTGCTGTCGTATCATTCACTTGACTATAAAGTGCCATCTCGGCCTCTGTAATAATATTAAAATTTTTTATATAATTATTCTTATTTTGTGATGTACCAATTAAAACACCTTGTATTTGTTGTGCATAACGAGTAATCGTTGTTTCCTTCCAATTAACACTATTAAATATTATTTCTACACTTTGCATATTTTTACTAAATACAAATTGTAATGTATTCGTGTCTTGTAGCTCATAATATGTTTCACCAATAATAATAGGTGACATTTCATATAATGTATTACCGTTTTGAAACTCTTCTATTTCTTCCTCATTCATTTCTTTAATTTGTTCCAGTTGCTCTTCAATCTGTAAATTCAAACTTTCATAGGAGAGAAAATTAGAAACTTCAATAGTAATCGGAAATAAACTTCCTCTTACATGATAAAGCACGACAATATGTTTTTCTTTAGAAATATGATATAACCACGTTGCAGTCGCTCCTATTAAATCTACAATGTGAGTCAAATTTGGAAATAGTTCAGTTTTCCTTTTTATCCTAAGTTCCGTTCCTTGCACATCTTTAGGTATTTTAATACTTCCTTCTACTTTCCCTAAAAATTCTTTTACCATCTCATTATAAGAAATTGCTAATTTCATATTTATGTAAATTCCTCTCTTAAATATAATAAAGGTGTGAAAATTCACACCTTTTTCATCCCTTATTAACGGGCAGATTCGTTCAATTCATAATCAATAGCGGAGATATCCCCTTTGATTAGAATTGAACTTTCTCCTTATTCGCTTTTAAACTCACCAATAAGCTCTTGTAATTCCTGAGAAAGCCAACTTAAAGAAGTCGCTAATTCTGCAATATCTTGTACTGATATTTCTTGCTCTTTCATGCTTTCTTCAACATTACTACTGCTGTTGGCATAAGTATTTGCAA
Organism: Bacillus sp. AR8-1; assembly: GCF_008042345.1. Lineage (NCBI taxonomy): Bacteria > Bacillati > Bacillota > Bacilli > Caryophanales > Bacillaceae > Bacillus > Bacillus sp. AR8-1. The sequence goes on along the minus strand of NZ_QNUB01000002.1, from coordinate 62,458 downwards.
TATGTGATAATTCATTTACGACTTGAACGATATTCTGGCTATTTTGTAAAATGTCACTCGAATTACCCGAAACAGCTTTTACTTGATCTGTAACAGATTGCGCTGATTTGGAGATTTTTTCGAAGAAATCTCCACTACTTTGAACAAGTGAAATTCCAGTTTCTACTTCTTTTGAACCTTTTTGCATTGAAACTACAGCATCTTCTGTCTCAGCTTGTGTTTCACCAATTAATTTCGCTATATCTTTAGCAGACGCTTCCGTTTGTTCTGCTAATTTTCGTACTTCATCAGCAACAACTGCAAACCCTCTCCCAGCTGCTCCAGCACGTGAAGCCTCAATAGAAGCATTTAAAGCTAATAAATTTGTTTGATTTGAAATACCTGTAATTACAGTTACGATATCACTAATTTCTTTTGACCTTGTTTCTAACGAATAAATGATGGAAGATAAATCTTGTACTGCATTTTGAATTAAACTCATTTGATTAATAATTTGTCCAATCACTTCATTACCTTCAATTGAATGTTGCTCCATACCTTCAGAAGCAACCGCAACTTGTTTCGCAGCCCCAGTTATCTCTTCTACCTTATCTTCCATTCCATGTACAATCCCTAAACATTGTTGTACTGAAGTTTTTTGAGACTGTGCCCCTACTCTTAAACCTTCAATAGAACTTGCAATCTCTTGAACTGCCATGCTGTTTTCCTCTGTACTCGCCGACAATTCTTGTGAAGAAGAAGAAACTTGCTCAGCAGTTTGCCTTACTTTATCTATAATCCCTTTAAATTTTTCAATCGTGTTATTGAAATAAACATTAATAATTCCAATATCATCTGGTCTTTCTTTTAATTTAATACTCAAGTCACCTTCACCAATTTTACGTAACCCTTCTCGTAAATCTTTTAATGGCGCTAACGAGTGACGCACGATAAAGAATTGAGTAATAGTCGCAATCGCTAATGAAATAATGATAAAGAGTAAGCCCTGTATCATAAACTTCTCTTTTGTAATAGGAACAATGGAAGCATCTAAGTCAGCCGCAATAATTGCAACAATATTGTTTTCTCCATCTGTAATTGGTTCTAATATTGTTACCCACGAACCTATTTCATCTTCATATACTTCTGTCATTTGGGCCTTTTTCGTATCAATGACTTTATCGTATGCCTTCATCCAATGAGCGGGTTGTTCATAATAATCTCCCGGCTTTATAGGGAACGCATTTGTTAACTCTGTAGTCAAACCAACGAGTTGTAATTCTCGCTTTTCATTCGGCTTTGCTCCTGTAACATACGTTTGTCCAACACTTTTCAATTCTTTTGACACTTCATCTAATTTCTCTGTTAACTTTTCTTTTTTCACTTTTTCGGCTGTAGGATCTTTCGCCATGTCTCTAACTAATTCTACATCCAATTTTTTCAATACTATTTCTCCTGTTTCAATAGACTGCCTTTCAAATAAAGACATCATACTATTTTGAAACATGTTGAAACTTAACGCACCCATACTTCCAACAAGTGTCAAAATAACTAATACGGTTAATAAGACGTTCTTTTGAAGGAACGATAACTTATGCCAATATTTTTTCATTAATATCCACCTTCCTTAATTAGCATAACAAAAAAACAAAATATACGAATATTTTGTTTGAAAATGATTCTCAATATATTCGAGAATAAAAAAAAGCCAATGTAAAAGCATTGGCCAAGACCAACCCTATCCGTCCGGTAACTGGCTAGCATAGCCTTTCGACCTTAGCTCCTGTAGTTTTGCGTCCTCATGTTTCCATCAGTTTGCCTTTCTCGCTGAACGAGTTGAACGATATGGGAGTTCTATGAGAATTAATTTATTCTCTTTCAAAGATTACAACATATAAATCAAAATGTCTACTTATTTAGAGATATAAATACAAATTTTCAATGCATTGCTTTTTCAAAATAATTTCAAAAAGTACGTGAATGTTACTTTTTTTGTGTTATATAATAAAAAATGTATAAATAACAAGGATTTCTTCGGGTATTTATTTAATTTTCATTCAAATTAAACTATTCGAATATATCTTAACTAATGAATTTCGGAGGTAGTTTATCATGTTTTGGCTACAATTTCTTACCTTGTTACTCTGTATTTTTATTGGTGCACGCCTAGGCGGAGTTGGTTTAGGAGTAATGGGTGGAGTTGGTATGGCAATACTCGTTTTTGTCTTCCACTTACAACCAACCGCGCCTCCTATCGATGTAATGCTTATGATTTTGGCAGTAATTACAGCCGCTGGTGCTTTGCAAGCTGCTGGAGGAATGGACTATCTTGTTCATCTAGCTGAAAAAGCATTGCGAAAAAATCCAAAGCGTATTACTTTTTTTGCTCCAATTGTTACTTATTTATTCACACTATGTGCAGGTACTGGTCACGTTGCCTATTCTGTACTTCCTGTTATTGCAGAAGTCTCTCGTGAATCAGGGATTAGACCGGAACGCCCAATGTCGATTGCCGTAATCGCTTCTCAGCAAGCAATTACAGCTAGTCCAATTTCAGCTGCCACAGTTGCTCTTTTAGCAATGTTAGCTGACTATAAAATCACTTTATTAGATATTTTAAAAGTGAGTATTCCTTCTACTTTCATTGCTTGTATGTTAGCAGCATTCGTTGCTAGTAAGATGGGAAAAGAATTAAATGAAGACCCTGGATACTTGAAACGATTAAAAGAAGGAATGATTCCTAAGCTTGAAGAGAAAAAAGAATTTGTAGGTATAAAGGGCGCTAAATTATCAGTTATCCTTTTCCTAGTAGGAACCTTCCTTGTTGTACTTCTTGGTTCATTTGAAACACTTCGCCCAGGATGGATAGTTGATGGAAAGTTAGCTCGTCTTTCCATGCCGAACACAATTGAGATGGTTATGTTAACTATCGCGGCTCTTATTATTATTTTCTGTAAACCAAATGTAGAAAGCATTGTGTCTGGTAACGTCTTTAAAGCAGGAGCAACAGCAGTTGTTGCTATTTTCGGTATCGCTTGGATGGGAGATACTTTCTTTAATGGAAACTTAAATATGATTCAAGGATCTATTCAGCATTTAGTAACAAGTGCACCTTGGCTATTTGCCATCGCACTATTCATTCTATCTATTTTACTGTACAGCCAAGCAGCAACAGTACGTGCCTTAATGCCACTTGGACTATCCCTTGGTATTCCACCAGCGCTACTGATTGCGATGTTCCCTGCAGTAAATGGATATTTCTTCATTCCGAACTATGGAACAATCGTTGCTGCCATTAACTTTGACCGTACTGGTACAACAGGTATCGGTAAATACGTATTAAATCATAGCTTTATGATTCCAGGCTTAATTGCAACATTTACTTCTATCGGAATTGGAATGCTTTTAATTTCTATTATGTTTTAAAGAAAAAGCACAAACCCTTATTTAAAAAGGTTTGTGCTTTTTTAATCAAATGTTTGTTTAAATTTTTTGGGCAGTCTACTTCTCGATGTAGCACTTAAAATACTACATGTCCTTTTCTACAAACTTCTCTTTACTTCTTCAGCTAATTTTCTCGTACTTTCATACGCAGATTCAGCTAAACTAATTGCTGAAATAACTGAAACACCGTCCGCACCCGCTTCTATAACTGCCGCTGTATTTTCAATTGTAATCCCACCAATACCAACGATTGGCACTGTAATTCCTTGTTCTCTAAAATAAGCTAATCCTTTCGTTCCTTGAACCGCTTTCGTATCTTTTTTCGTACTCGTTGGAAAAATAGGTCCAACGCCTAAATAATCTGCTCCATTTTCGATTGCAAAGCGTGCTTCTTCAATTGTATGAGCAGATACGCCGATAATTTTATCTCCCATTTTTTCACGAACAGATGTAATCCCTTCATCATCTTGTCCTACATGAACACCATCTGCATCTAATTCAATGGCTAATTCTACATCATCATTTACAATGAAAGGAACACTATATTCCTTACAAAGCGTCTGCAATTCTTTTGCAAAGCGCACTCTATCTCCTCCGATTAAAGAACCTTCCCCCTTCTCGCGAAACTGAAAAAGTGTCACTCCACCATCTAACGCTTCTTTCAATACAGCTAAAGGATCCCTCGTGCAGTTATTACTTCCCATAATAAAATACACTTGCAATAGGTTAGACATTTTCTTTGTTTCAATGCGCATCATGTGTTTCATCCCCCTTACTCTAACTCCTCAATCTTCCCATATTTCTCTATATCAGCTGAAGTTGTATTCGCTAATTGATTTAAAAATTCAATTTGGAAACTACCTGGCCCTTTTTCTACTGTTTTAGCAGCTGCCAGTTCCGAAGCTACACCATAAAACGTTAATGCTGCTACAGTTGCCTTTACATAATCTTTTTCAACTGCTACAAATGCTCCTATTACTGAAGTTAGTAAACACCCTGTTCCCGTAACTTTCGTTAAAATAGGGTGACCGTTTCGAATAAGAACAGTTCGCTCTCCATCTGTAACAACATCTTCTTTTCCAGTAATGACCGCAACTGTATTCAATTCGTCTGCTGCCTGCCTTGCAATGCTTACAACATTGCCCTTTCCAGTACCAGCGTCTACCCCTTTAATTTCCCATTTTTCATTAATAACATTTGCTATTTCAGCTGCATTTCCGCGGATAATCGCTAAATCGATTTCGGCTGGAATATGTCTCGCAACTTCTGTTCGATACGAAGTTGCTCCTGCACCAACTGGGTCAAATAGTACTGGCACATTGTTCGCATTTGCTGATTTACCCGCGAGTAACATCGCTTCTACTTCTTCAGGACGAAGTGTCCCCATATTTAATACTAACGCTCCAGCAATGCTAGCCATTTCTGCTACTTCTTCTTTTGCATACGCCATTACAGGCGATGCTCCAAGTGCCAACAAACCGTTAGCAGTAAAATTTGTTACAACAACATTTGTAATATTATGAACGAGCGGATTAGATTCTCTCACCAAATCCACTACTTTACTAATTTCTTTCATATTCATCCTTTTCATCTCCTAACTATAATGATGGGAGATACACAAAAAGACACTTTGCGCGTACGCAAAGTGCCTGAACATGTGCTTTTACACTCTCCCTACGCTGGCATTATCCAACAGGTTCAAATGGTCAATGACGGACTAGTCATACTCTCAGTTTGCATCCACAAACTCCCATGTGCTTATTATTCATCTACTTCAAAGTCTACTCTTATTCTACTAAAATAACAAGTTCTTTACTTTTCTATTTCATATAGAAGCAACCTATATAACAATAAACATAATCAAGTGAAACTTTAATCAGTGAGTGTTTTGTTCATCCCACTAAAAACCGATCAAATATGGAGCGAAACTGAATCTCAAGAAGATGTATGCTATATTTAACTTATGGAAATTTGAAAGGATGTTTTTAATATGTCAAAAAGCGTTGTAATCGCTGAAAAACCTTCCGTTGCACGAGATATTGCTCGTGTACTGAAGTGTGATAAAAAAGGAAACGGCTATCTTGAGGGTAGTAAATATATTGTAACTTGGGCTTTAGGTCATCTCGTTACATTAGCAGATCCAGAAAGTTATGATGTGAAATATAAAAAGTGGAATTTAGAAGATTTACCGATGCTACCTGAGCGTTTGAAATTAACGGTTATTAAACAAACTGGTAAACAATTTAATGCTGTAAAAAGTCAGCTACTTAGAAAAGATGTAAATGAAATTATTGTAGCAACAGACGCTGGACGTGAAGGGGAATTAGTCGCACGCTGGATTATCGATAAAGTTAAGCTAAATAAACCAATCAAACGTTTATGGATTTCTTCTGTAACCGATAAAGCAATTAAAGATGGTTTTGCAAATTTAAAACCAGGTAAAGCCTATGACAATTTATACGCTTCAGCAGTTGCACGTTCAGAAGCTGACTGGTATATCGGTCTTAATGCAACTCGTGCTTTAACGACTCGCTTTAATGCCCAGTTAAATTGCGGCCGTGTGCAAACCCCTACTGTTGCTATGATTGCTAGTCGTGAGGATGAAATAAAGAACTTCAAAGCTCAAACTTACTACGGCATCGAAGCTCAAACAATGGAGAAGCTCAAACTTACTTGGCAAGATGCAAATGGCAATAGCCGTAGTTTTAATAAAGAAAAAATCGATGGTATTGTAAAAAGTTTAGATAAACAAAATGCTACTGTTGTGGAAATTGATAAGAAACAGAAGAAGTCATTCTCTCCTGGTCTTTACGATTTAACTGAATTGCAACGTGATGCAAATAAAAAGTTCGGTTACTCTGCTAAAGAAACATTAAATATTATGCAAAAATTGTATGAACAGCATAAAGTACTAACGTACCCTCGTACAGATTCACGCTACATTTCATCTGATATCGTTGGAACACTTCCAGAACGTCTAAAAGCATGTGGTGTTGGAGAATACCGTCCCTTCGCACATAAAGTATTACAAAAGCCTATCAAACCTAACAAATCATTTGTTGATGATAGTAAAGTAAGCGATCATCATGCGATTATTCCAACAGAAGGATACGTTAACTTCGCAGCATTCACAGATAAAGAACGCAAAATTTATGATTTAGTTGTAAAACGTTTCTTAGCTGTTTTATTCCCAGCATTCGAATACGAGCAACTAACATTACGTACCAAAGTTGGTAGTGAAACATTCATTGCACGCGGAAAAACGATTTTACATGCTGGTTGGAAGGAAGTATACGAAAATCGATTTGAAGACGATGATGTAACTGATGACGTAAAAGAGCAGATTCTACCTCACATTGAAAAAGGCGATACATTAACTGTAAAGTTAATTATGCAAACATCAGGTCAAACGAAAGCACCTGCACGCTTTAATGAAGCAACCTTACTTTCAGCAATGGAGAATCCTACAAAATATATGGATACGCAAAATAAACAACTTGCTGATACGTTAAAATCGACTGGTGGATTAGGTACTGTAGCGACACGTGCAGACATTATCGACAAGCTATTCAATTCATTCTTAATTGAAAAACGTGGTAAAGATATTCACATTACTTCAAAAGGTCGCCAGTTACTTGATTTAGTACCAGAAGAATTAAAATCTCCTACACTAACTGGTGAATGGGAACAAAAACTTGAGGCTATCGCAAAAGGTAAATTGAAAAAAGAAGTATTCATTTCGGAAATGAAGAACTATACGAAAGAAATTGTTTCTGAAATTAAATCGAGTGATAAAAAATATAAACATGACAACATTTCAACGAAGTCTTGTCCAGATTGCGGTAAACCAATGCTAGAAGTAAACGGCAAAAAAGGAAAAATGCTCGTTTGCCAAGACCGTGAATGTGGTCATCGTAAAAATGTATCTCGTACAACAAATGCTCGCTGTCCGCAATGTAAAAAGAAACTAGAATTACGTGGTGAGGGTGGAGGCCAAATTTTCGCATGTAAATGTGGCTATCGCGAGAAATTATCAACATTCCAAGAGCGACGTAAAAAAGAATCTGGAAACAAAGCCGATAAACGCGACGTTCAAAAATATATGAAACAACAGAAAAAAGAAGAAGAACCATTAAATAACCCATTCGCGGAAGCATTAAAAAAATTAAAATTTGATTAAACAAAAAGGTTCCTACCTCTATCGGTAGGAACCTTTTATTTTAGTGAATGATTTTACTTCCTTTTGCATTCTCAACAAATTTTTCACTTGATTTGTTAATTGGTGTTTTCAGTAATAACGCAGCAACAATCATAACTACTACGAAAGCACTTAACACAAGTAAATCTCGCGTTACGATATCCCAAAGCATTCCACCAACTGTTTCACGAATTGCGCTAATTGCGTATGTGAATGGTAAGAACGGATAAATCGCTTGGAAGAACGCTGGTGTCATTTGGATTGGGAATGTTCCGCCCGATCCTGCTACTTGTAGTACAAGTAAAATAATCGCCATCGATTTCCCAACGTTTCCGAAAATAGAAACGAGTGAGTATACGATACAAACGAAGACTCCACCAATAAATAAACTAAATAACACAAACCAGAACTTATCGACTACGTACGTACCGAGTAAGAATATATCTCCCATCGATACGATAAACGCTTGTGAAAGACCTATCGTTAAGAATGTTAATAAACGTCCGAAGTAAATTTCATGGCTCTTATAATTCGCGCCCTCTTCGTGTACTTCTACCGTTAATAATGAAACCATTAATAATGCGCCTACCCATAATGCAAGCACTGTATAGAATGGTGACATCGCTGAACCGTAGTTCGGCATCGCAAATAATTTATTTTCTTTTAAATTTACTGGATTCGCAAAGTAATCACTTTGCTTTTCAACATCATTTTTCAATAAGCGTATAATGTCTTTTAAATCCTCTTCAGATTCAAAATCACGAATTTTATCTGCTAATTCTTTAATCTTTTTCTCAGTAGCTGGCATTTCAGCTTTAATGTCTGCTAATTTCTTTTTACCATCTACTAAACCTTTTGATGAATCTTCTAGTAATTTTTTAACATCTGGAAGCTTTTTGTCTGCATCATTTAAAATTTGAGTTGTATTTTTCGACATCTCTTTTGTACGAGCAATTGCTGTATTGAAATTAGGTACAATTTCTGAATCATACGTCGATAATACATCTGTTAATTGAGCTGATCCGCCCTTCGCAGCGTTGTTAATACTTTCAATTACATCTTTTGTAGGTTTCTGGCCATTGTTAAGAAGTGTAATTCCCTTATTCGTTGCCTCTACACCTTTTTGTAAGCTGCTTTTCGCTTTGTTTAATTTTGCGATTCCATTATTAAGGTTTTTATCACTATTTACATCCGCTAAAACCTTATTTGTACTTTCTAGAACTGGAATCATATCATCAATTAAACCGATTCCAGATTGGAATTGACCATTTAAGCTATTTAAAGCTACTTTCGTTGAATCTAAACCGTTAATACCTCTATTTTGTACATCTTCTTTTGCTTTCTGTAAATCTGCTTTTGCACCTTCAAGGCTATTTTTTGCTTTATCATAATCTGCTTTTGCATTATCATATATTTGATTTGCATCAGCTTTAGCTTGATCTACCGCGCTAACTGCCTTTTTATAATCAGCTACAAACGTTTCATTGTAATCTTTTTCAGCTCGATCGATTAAAGCATTTGTTTCATTTAATTTCTGATTAATTCCATCACGCACATCTTGTTTAACTTCCTGACCTGTGCTAATTAAATCGTTTAAACGTTTAAAACGATTATTTAAATCTTGTTGTCCATTCTTAATATCCGTTAAATGCTCTTTTCTTGTTTTAAAGAAATTTTGCCCAAACTCAGTTTGAGCCCCTTGCTCTAAACGAGCCATAACATCAATTACATAAGAAAGATTGTCAATATGCGTTTGAAGATTATTAGATATAGTCGAAATATTTTTCTTAGCTATCTCTGGATCAACGCTTCCATTTTGCAATCCATCCATAACACTTTGTGCATAAGCTGTTCCTGCACGTGATGAGCTTAGAACATTATTTACTGTTTGATTAATATTTTGTGCTATCCCTTTATACCCATCACTATTCAACTTAGAAAGATCTGGTCTCGCTGGGAATTCAGGTAATCCATTCATTCCAGACAAATCAGGAATATTTAATTCTACACCTGGATTCATTAAAAAGTCAGTAAATGCAGCTGCACTATCCATAACGCCTTTTGCTGCCACTAAATCATTTCTTATCGTCCCTGGAGCATTTTTTAATGTTTGATCTTGTCTTGCAAAGAACTTATCTAAATTCGCCAACGCTTCCTGCCCATCATTTATTACACTCTCTACAACAGGTAAATCTTTCTGCGCTACTTTCACAACATCTTCTGCTCGAGTTGCATCATCTAACGCCTTATCCATGAGTGTATTCATTTCTGGGAACTGCGCTTCTAGCTTAAAGACAAGATCTTTTACTTTCTCGATACTTGGTAAGTTTGTTTCTAAATCGATTCCAAGGTCATTGAAAATTTTAAAAATCTCACCGTTTGCTGTTTTAACAAAGTTTTTACTAATTTCTTCTGTAATACCTGATGCACCTTTTGCTGTAATCTTCGGTGCAATCGCGTTTACTTTCTCATTTACATAGTAATCCAGTTCTGGTTTTTTCGGATTTTCATCCAGAACAGTTGCGATTTTTTCAGAGAAGTCTTTTGGAATCGTAATACTTGCATAATAATCCCCACGCTCAACTCCGTAAATTGCTTGTTTTTCATCTACAAATTTCCAGCCAAGATTTTTGTTTTTCTTAAGGGAGTCTACAATCTCTTTCCCGATATTAATATCTTTCCCTCTTAAATTAGAACCTGCATCTTGGTTGGAAACTGCAATGGGAACCTCTTTTGTATTTCCATACGGATCCCAAGAAGCTTTAATGTTAAACCATGCATATAACGATGGTAAAATCATTAATCCTAAAACAATAACAATTGCAGCCCAATGTTTGGCTACATTCCGTAAATCTGTCTTATAAATACGCCAAATTTGTTTCATAGAAGTTATCACCTAATTATATATTTTTCCTTCTTTAGAAAATGATACATACATTTTGCAATTATATCACTTTCTACATCGTGTATTAACCAAAAACGTACTATTTTTTCCCATTAACTTTCACTTACTTCATTATATAACGAAGTGAGTCAAAGTATGAATACAAAATGACCAAATCGGTTTTACATTCAATAATAACAAATATATATGAAATGTCATAAAAAATACAAGTATTTTCTCTTGGAAATACTTGTATTCCTAAAAAAAATCCTCACAGCTTTTATTCTCTGTGAGGATTTCTTCTATTATATATCCAATTGAACCTCTACACCGAAATGATCTGAAATTACATTTCTGTTTGTACCATTGAAAATAACTTTTGAAGAATGAACTTTTTTACTTTGGTTACACAATATTAGATCGATTCGCAAATTATGTTTATTTTCATCCCAACCAGCAATCTCACCTTGGACAGTCGTTCCTTCATCCTTCTCTATTGCTAATTCATATGTGTCATACAACCCTTTTTGCATCATATACTCATAACCTTCGCCTTCCAACCGAGCATTGTTATTAAAATCCCCCATTAAGAAGGCGAGCTTATTGCTATCTACACGCTCCATCAAACGATCAACTTGACCTTTGAATGACTCTTCTTCATCATTCCACCAACCGAGATGGCAAGAGTAAAACGTTATATCCTTACCATTATAAGCAATTGTTGTACTTACAATTTTACGTGTTTTCCAATACGTTGTATCCTCGTTTTTTGAAATGAAGAACGTATCTTCTTTTATAATATTATGCTTCGTTATAATCGCTAATCCTTCTTCATACACGTCATAACCAATATGAGAGAGATCCCAAGTAATATTGTAATCTTTTACATGTAGCGCTTTTAACTCTTCTAATAGTAAAAGTCCAAAATTATCTTCTTTCTTGTTACCGCATACATTTTCAGCTTGTATGGACTGACTTACTTCTTGCAATGCGATGACATCGTACTCTTCTTCTTGAATTACTTTAGCAAGGTATTGTATCTTTTCTATTTGATTCTCTTCTTGCCAAGAATGACAGTTTAAAGTTAGCAATTTCATATTATTACGCACCTAACATATCTTGAATGTCTGACTTTAATACGTCAGCTTTCGGACCATATACCGCTTGTACACCTTTATCTTTTACAATAAGCCCTAGAGCACCATTTTGTTTCCACTGTGCTTCTGGTGCAACAACATCTAAATCTTTTACTGTTACACGTAAGCGCGTCATACAAGCATCTACGTCAGCAATATTTTCTTTTCCACCTAATAAATCGATAACTTTTGTTGCTAATGAACCGTCTTGTACATTTCCTGTTCCTTCTGATGCCTCATCTTCATTATCAATATAGTTACCTGCACGCCCTGGTGTTGGTAAGTTGAATTTTTTAATTAAGAAATTAAATAGTGTAAAGTTAAGACCGAAGAACACTAATGAAACAATAACAAAGTTGATTAAGTCTCTTGTTAAACCTGCGTTAACCATCATTGGTGTACGAGTAATTAACTCAATAAATCCAAATGCATGAACACGTAAGTTAATTAAATCAGCTAGCGCGAATGCAAGTCCTGTTGTAATAGCATATACAACATATAATACTGGAGCAATAAACATGAACATGAATTCAATTGGTTCTGTTACACCTGTTAAGAATACTGCTAATGCTGCTGATAAAAACATTGGTTTATATTTTGCACGCTTTTCTTTATCAACGTTACGGAACATCGCAAATGCAATCCCCATTAACGCTGCTGTTGAGCCGATAACTTGTCCAGCTTTGAAACGAGCTGGTACAACGTTATTTAATAAATCGTTATATGCCTTCGTATCTCCATTTGCTAGTAAATTATTTAAATCTGTAATCCATGCAAGCCATAATGGATCTTGTCCTGCTACAACTTGTCCAACTTTTGAACCAGTTAGCATCGTATATGTTCCGCCTAGCTCTGTATAGTTCATCGGAATCGTTAACATATGGTGTAAACCAAATGGTAATAATAAACGCTCTAACGTTCCATATACAAACGGTGCAACAACTGGTGCACTATCTTTTGAAGCTGCAATCCAGCGACCAAATTCATTTAACCCACTTTGGATGAATGGCCATAGAAGTGATAATACAATCGCAGTAACTGTAGACCAAAGAATTACAACGAATGGTACAAATCGTTTTCCATTAAAGAATGCTAATGCCTGTGGCAGTTTATTATAGTTATAATATTTGTTATATAAAGTAGCTCCTAAGAAACCTGTGATAATCCCTACGAAAACTCCCATGTTTAATGCTGGTGCACCAAGTACAGAAGTAAAGTAATCTTTTACAAGTAAATCTCCTGCTATTACTGAAGAAACTGTCGCTTTTGAATCCGCTAACATTTGAGCGTTTACGCCAAATATAGCTCCTGTAATTCGGTTTGTTAAGACGAATGCTAATAGCGCTGCAAATGCACCACCTGCACGATCCTTCGCCCAAGATCCCCCAATTGCTACTGCGAATAAGATGTGTAGATTTGTAATGATTGCCCAACCGATGTCTTCCATTACGCGAGCAATTGTATGAACTGCGTTAACATCCCCAGCAGACATACCAATTAACTTACCGATGGAAATCATTAAACCAGCTGCTGGCATTACGGCTACAACAACTAATAACGCTTTCCCGAACTTTTGCCAAAAATCAAAAGACGTAATTTTCATCTGTTCTTCCTCCCCTTTATTTATAACAACATAATGATTTAAATTATAATTTCTGTTCCCTTTATGAAAACGATTCCTTATATTACTTTATTTTTATCTTTGCGCAACCGTTTTCATAAATCTATTTTAATAAAAGCGTTTTCACTTTGCAATAGAAATTTATTTTTTTCATAAAAAAAGATGCTCAAAGAGCATCCTTTTTTATTATGAAATGCGATAAACCCTTGTTTCATAAGGTTTTAAAGCAATTGTTGTTACTTCTTCATGTTCCGCAACTTCATAGTTATTTAAAAGCAAACGTTTGCGTTTTAGTGCAAATGAACCCTCATTATACACAGCTTCCTCTTTTGAGATATTACTAATTACAATGACTTTTTCATCCTGTAACGTACGTGTATATGCATAAATTTGTGGATCTTCTTCTAAAAGTAAATCGTACGTACCATAGTTCAGTACATCGTGCTCTTTTTTCAGAGCAATCATTTTCTTATAGAAATTGAAAATAGACTTTTCTTCATTTTTTTGCTTCTCAACATTAATTTCTTTGTAATTTGGATTCATGCTAAACCAAGGTGTACTCGTTGTGAAACCAGCATTCATCTCATCATTCCACTGCATAGGTGTACGGGAATTATCGCGGCAAGAAGCCCATATAATCTCCATCATATCTTGATGTGGTACGCCCTCTGCAATTTTCTCGCGATATAAATTTTTAATTGCTACATCATCGTAATCTTCAATATTTGGCAACTGAACATTTGTCATACCAATTTCTTGTCCTTGATAAATAAACGGTGTACCGTGCATAAAGAAATACATCGCTCCTAGAGCTGTTGCACTTTCACGCCAATATTGTTTGTCATCTCCCCATGTTGAAACGATACGTGGTTTATCATGATTCTCAATATATAAAGCGTTCCATCCTTTATTTTCCAATCCTTTTTGCCATTTCGTTAATACTTTTTTCAATCCTACAACATCAAGGTCTTTCTTCTTCTCTGCATCCCATAAACTTAAATGTTCAAACTGGAATACCATATTGAACTTACCTTGCTCTTCTCCAACCCAAAGCTCAGCATCTTCAATCTTAACGCCATTTGCTTCACCAACAGTCATAATATCGTACTTAGAGAATGTATTTTCTTTTAGCTCTTCTAATAAAGGTTGAATACCTTTCACATTCATATGTTTATCAAAAGATGGCACATATTTTAACTCTTTTGGATTTGGCATATCCTTAAAGCCTTCTTCTTTTTTAATATGACTGATCGCATCAACGCGGAAACCATCAATACCTTTATCAAGCCACCAATTAACCGTATCATATAGTACTTCGCGAACTTCTTTATTCTCCCAGTTCAAATCTGGTTGTTTACGTGAGAATAGATGTAAATAATATTGTTCTGTTTCTTCATCATATTCCCATGCCGAACCATTAAAAATACTTTCCCAGTTGTTTGGCTCCGCACCATCTTTACCATCATGCCAAATATACCAATCACGCTTCGGATTATCTTTAGATGAACGTGATTCAATAAACCATGGATGTTCATCACTCGTATGATTAATAACTAAATCAATAATTAGCTTCATATCACGCTTATGAACTTCATCTAGTAAAGCATCAAAGTCTGCCATTGTACCAAACTCATCCATAATATCTTGATAATCACTAATATCATAACCATTATCATCATTAGGCGATTTATACATTGGACAAATCCAAATTACATCTATACCTAAATCTTTTAAATAATCCAGTTTTGCAATAATACCTTGTAAATCTCCAATACCATCACCATTTGAATCCATAAAGCTTCGTGGATAAATTTGATAAGCAACCGCTTCTTTCCACCATGTCTTATTCATAGTCATTCTCTCCTTTTGCATCCCATCGGAATTTTATGCAAACGTTTTCGTAACACTATCATAACAAAATATGAACAGTTTGCAACTGTTTTCATTGAACTCTATGTAGATTCTTTATTCTTATGCTTTATTTATTTCTCACAAAGGTAAATCTCATTCTTCACCTCTTCTTGAAACTGGTAGCCCCTCTCTCTTTATAGAAGAAGTTCCTTATATAAAGGCTGTTGAATTTTTTAATGGCGGTAACATCCCTGAAAATTTCAAGCGCTCTGGTTCCTATATCTATAAACCTATTCCCCTTAAAGGCATTCAAATCATGCAATACTTTCTTTCTCATGCACCAAATAAAGATGCTAGTATTTGGCATCAATCGCTCATAGGTGCTGTTGAAAATATTTCGCCGAATAAAACGGCTTATTTTCATCGTAAAGCAATTATTGCTCAAGAATACATTACCTCTTGGAAATGCGATGATGAAGAAAATCGAAATATACGCTGGGTTAAAGTTTTACGAGAAAGCTTAGATCCTTATACACTAGGTGACTATGTGAACTGGCCCGATATCGACATTAAAAATTGGCAAACTAGTTATTATGGCTCTAACTTTCGCAGATTACGTAAAGTAAAAACCATGTATGATCCTTGTGATGTTTTTCATTTCCAACAAAGTATTCCTCCTTTTCATACATGAAAAAAGGGATAACATAAAAAAATCATCCAATATACCGTTACCTCGCAGTATGTTGGATGATTCAAGTTGATTTTCTATATCGTTTCAAATTCTTGCTCCTACTCATAAACTTTTACTTACAGATTAATTGTATTTCGTATCATTTTCATGCAATGAATGTAATTTAATATTTGGTACTTTATCTTTTTCAATACCTCTATTATAAGAAACAGGAACTTGAAATTCGAATTGCTTTGTCTCATGTTTTTGTAAATAGACTGGTTTTGGTACTGGATAGCTTTTTGAATTCTCGTTTGCATTATCATATAAAACAACTTTTAATGCTTGTGAATGATTACGATAATTTTTTAAAGTAACAATGCACTTCGGTTGGATATTCTCTCCATTTTTCTCCATTCTACACTGGCTATCTTCTTTTTTATATTCTATTGCTTCTACCCCTGTTTTTCCTGCGTAGTACCATGTTTTATTCAATGTCTGGAGGATTGTATTTAAAATAAACGGCATCATTACAATCAAAATACTAATGCCTACTACTTTTATCTTATTCGTTTTTCTAAATGTACTAGACTCCTTTTTTCCTAGCCATTTTAAAAATAATATAAATGCAATTACATGTAGTATGAAAGAAACAATCAATATATTTGAGACTTTATAATCCATATAAACATACGTATGTATCGGAACCTTATAGACATTGAATAGTTTTTCCCCAATTAATTCATTATCATTTGGAATTTTTAATAATAACAAAACCCCTATACTGTAACAAATAGCTACTAATCGATCATACTCAATACGAATCATTCTTTCTCCCCT
The DNA here is from genome assembly GCF_008042345.1 of Bacillus sp. AR8-1. NCBI lineage: Bacteria > Bacillati > Bacillota > Bacilli > Caryophanales > Bacillaceae > Bacillus > Bacillus sp. AR8-1. The sequence continues at coordinate 45,835 of NZ_QNUB01000002.1, read as the reverse complement.
TCACTTTGTATTTTATTATCGATTTTAGCTATTATTACCATACTATACAATCTTTTTATAGAGGATAACGTAAAAAAGTTCCTTATAAATATATAAAGAACCTTATTAATATACACTATGAATTAAAAAATCAATATACAATTTTCACATAGAGATTTCTTCAAAATATGTTGGATCATGTATTGTAATTTTTTTATCTAAAATTGTAACAATGCTATCATTTTTTAATTGTTTTAATACGCTGCTAACTGTCTCTCGAGATGTTCCAGATATTTTGGATATTTCAATTGTTGTAAGTGGACATGAAATTACAATCTTTTCTCCACTCTGTTCTCCTAAATCCTGCATTAAATAATTTAACGTTTGGATAACACGATCTTGTGCATTAGGAATTGTAATATTTTGCACTCGATTTTCGTTCAATTTTAATATAGATGATAATTGCTGAACAACGTACATTAATTGCGTTCTGCTGGACTTTACCATATCTTCAAAGATTACCGTTGGAATATAATATACCTCCACATCCGTCATTGCTTCTGCTGTATAGTTATATCCTCTGTCTGTAAACATACCACCATAAGGAAAAATAGAATACCGCTTTACATAGTCATCGTATAATAAGTTCCCATTTTGATTAACCCGCTCTAACTTTACAAAACCATCTAACATGAAGTAAATTCTTTCCCTTGAATCCCCTTCTAAAAATAAAAATTGACCTTTTTTATAAGTTCGCCAATAAACAAACTCTGTTAAGCCTTTCAATTTTTTTTCTGTTAAATGAGCAAATAATTCGAACTGCTTTAAGTCTTTCACTACGTTCCGTCTATTCATAAAATTCCCTCTCTTTTGCTGTATGTTGGAGCGAAAAATCAAGAAAGCGTATTCAATTTGAATTTTACCATAATTAACTTGTATATTCAGATTTCATCATGAAAACTTTATGAACAATGAATACAAAAATATTAATAAATAAAAAGAATGAAGTTACTAACTCCATTCTTTTTTTACTAATAAGTAGCGTACATAATAATTTAAACATACATGCATACATTCTGTTTTGAAATAATAGTACCGGCTTTTTCTTCTAGTGCTTCATATACTTTTTCTAAAGACGTAATAATTGTTTTTCTTTTTGGATTTGTATTAACAAAATTAATAGCAGCTTCAATTTTCGGAAGCATGCTTCCCGCAGCAAATTGTTGTTCTTCAATATATTCTTCTAATTGATTCACTGTGACATGCTCTAATTTTTTTTGATTCGGTTGATTATAATTTACATACACATGATCAACTGCAGTTAAAATAACGAGCGTATCGGCATCTACTAATTCTGCTAATTTCTGTGCAGCGAAATCTTTATCGATAACCGCTTCAGTTCCTTTTAGCCCTTCTTCGGAATCAATTACTGGAATTCCACCTCCGCCAACAGCTATCACTATATTTCCATCTTCGACCAAAGAATTAATCACTTTATGTTCATGAATACTTACAGGCTTCGGTGATGGAACAACACGTCTCCATCCTCTACCAGCATCTTCTTTAAACACTGCTTTTGTTTCATCCATTAATCTTCTGGCCTCTTCTTCTGTATAAAAAGGACCGATTGGTTTAGTTGGATTTTTAAATGCCTCATCTTTTTTATCCACAACAACGCGTGTTATAACCGTTGCTACGTCTTTTTTTATATTCCGTTTTTTCAATGCCTTTTCAATCGCATTTTCCATCCAATATCCAATCATTCCTTGGCTCATTGCCCCACAAGTATCTAATGGCATTGCAGGTGTCTTTTCCGTTTCTGCAGCTTTTTGCTGTAATAAAATATTCCCCACTTGTGGGCCATTTCCATGCGCAATTACTATATCCACATCATTTTCCATTATTTTCACAAGTTGTTCTGCCGTTTTTTCCAACGCTTCTTGCTGCGCTCCCGCAGTAGCTTCTCCAGACTGTATCGCATTTCCCCCTAGTGCAACTACAATTTTTCTTCGTGCCATATTCCAGCCCTCCAGTTGATTTCGCTTTCACAGCGCTTTATAAAGTAATACTGCCTGTAATTAATCCATAAATCGCAAAGAATGCTAAAGCACCAATTGCTACGGATGATGCTAATTCCACTCGAGTAAATATTTGCTTCGAACTCTTTTGCTTTTGAACATTGTAAAAAATAAAAATACCTGGCGCATATAAAGTCATTGTTAATAATAAATACTCTAAACCAGCTGCATAAACTAGCCACACGCCATAAATACTGGCTATCAAGCCAATTATTATATTTTTATTTCGATCTGCTTCTTCAGACTTTAAGCTATGCTTCAGTTGATAAAACGCTGAAAAAGCATATGGGATTAAAATAGCTGAAGATGCTAAAGAGAATGCAAAGTTATACGCCTGATCAGAAACGACGAATGTTAACAAGAACATTTGTATTAAACCATTTGTTATCCATAATGAATTTACTGGAGCCTTATTTTTATTTTCTTTTGCAAACCATTTTGGAAATACTCCATCTTTAGCCGCTAAATATGGAATTTCAGAAGCGAGCAAAGTCCAACCTAACCAAGCACCTAATACAGAGATGACCAAACCTAAATTAATAAAGATAGCACCCCATTTTCCAACAACACTTTCAAATAAATAAGCCATAGCCGGATTTTTCAAACCTGCAATATCTGCTTGCTGCATAAGTCCAAGAGACAATAATGTGATTAAAATATAAATGATGAGTGTACCAATTAAGCCAATAACGGTTGCTTTCCCTACATCACTTCTATTTTTTGCTCGACTGGATAAAACAACAGCCCCTTCTACCCCAATAAATACCCATAAAGTTACAAGCATTGTACTTTTAACTTGGCTGCCAACTGCTCCCCATGAAAAAGAACCAGCTTGCCCCCAAAATCCATCTAAGAACGTATCAATATGAAACGCGAAGATTCCTATGACAATAAATACAAATACAGGTACTAATTTTGCGATTGTAGTTACTAAATTCACAAGGGCTGCTGATTGAACTCCACGTAAAATTAACATGTGAACACACCATAATAATACGCTTGCACCAATAATGGACGCTACATTTTGCCCGCCTTCAAAGATCGGGAAGAAATATCCTAATGAAGAAAACAATAATGTACCGTAAGCTACATTCCCAAGCCAAGCAGATAGCCAGTATCCCCACGCACTATTAAATCCCATGAAATTACCAAATCCTGCTTTTGCATAGCTAAAAATACCACCATCTAAATCTGGTCGTTTTACAGTTAGATTTTGAAAAGATAATCCAAGTGCAATCATCCCAATTCCTGTTATAACCCAGCCAATAATAATGGCTCCAGCACCAGCACCTTTTGCCATATCACTCGCTAAATTAAAGGCTCCACCGCCAATCATAGACCCAACTACAAGAGCCGTTAGTGTAAACAACCCTAATTTCTTATCTTCACCCATTCCACTCACCTCTCTTAAATTGCAATAACAATACAAAAGCAATAGTGAATGATAGTGTCTAAAGGAGGAGAAAGAAGAAAGGAAGACTCCCTTTCTTCTTTACTCCATGTTTCCTAAAGTAGCTGCCATAACCGCTTTAATTGTATGCATTCTATTTTCAGCTTGATCAAATACTTTTGAATGTTTACTGCGGAATACTTCGTCAGTTACCTCCATTTCTTTCAACCCATATTTCTCATAAACTTCTTCGCCATACATCGTTTCAACACCATGAAATGCAGGTAAACAATGTAAGAAAATCACGTTTTCATTCCCTGTTTCTTTAATCATTTTCATATTTACTTGATAAGGTTTCAATAGCTCGACACGTTCAGCAAATTTTTCTTCTTCCCCCATAGACACCCATACATCTGTATAAATTACATCTGCATTCGCAACAGCTTCTTCCACATTACTTGTTATCATTACCTGTTCATTATATTTTTTTGCTAAATCAATTACTTCTTGTGCAGGCCATAAAGATTCCGGTGTACAAATACGTACATCCATTCCAACGATTGCTCCACCAACTAGTAAGCTATTAGCAACATTATTTCGTCCATCGCCAACGTAAACGAGCTTCACATTTTTCAATTTCCCTATATGTTCTCTAATTGTTAATAAATCTGCTAGTGTTTGTGTTGGATGCCACATATCTGTTAATCCATTCCAAACCGGCACACCAGAATTTTGTGCTAAAGATTCTACGGTTTCATGATTAAATCCACGAAACTCAATTCCGTCAAACATACGCCCTAACACTTTTGCTGTATCCTCTACAGATTCTTTTTTCCCAAGTTGAATATCACCTTTCCCTAAATATTCAGGATTTGCTCCTAAATCTGTACATGCTACTGTAAATGCACAACGTGTACGAGTAGAAGTTTTTTCAAATAAGAGCGCTACATTTTTACCTTCTAAATAATGATGCGGAATACCATTTTTCTTTTTCTCTTTTAATTCTGCTGCCAAATCTAGAAAATATAATAATTCTTCTTGTGTAAAATCTTTTTCTGCTAGAAAGCTTCTTCCTTTTAAATTTGGTCTAGTCATTAACATAATTCATCCCTACTTTCTCCGTTATTTATACTAAATATCTTTACGAACAATTGGCATACTCATGCAACGTGGACCCCCACGACCACGAGATAATTCCGAACTTAGAACCTCAATCACTTCTATACCGTGTTCCCGTAATAACGTATTAGATACATAGTTGCGATCATATGTAACAACTACACCTGGCGCGATTGCTAATGTGTTCGAGCCATCATTCCATTGTTCACGAGCAGAAGCAATTACATCTCCTCCTCCACATGGAATAAGAACTAATTCACTTAAGCCTAATACCTCTTTTAATGCTTCCATTAAAGAAGTACGATGTGTAATTTTAAGAGTTTCCTCATCTGATCCTTTTTCTAAAATATAAATATTCATATTCCCTTTTGGCCCTTGAATGGCTGGGTGAATTGTAAACTTGTCATAATCAACCATTGTAAATACTGTATCTAAATGCATAAATGCTCGACATTTTGGAATTTCTATTGCTAACACTTTCTTAATTTTATTTTGTCGGCTAAAGAGATTTTTAGCTAAACGTTCAATTGCTTTAGCTGAAGTACGAGCAGATACTCCAATCGCAATTGTTTCTTCATTTAAAATTAGCTCGTCGCCACCTTCAATTGGAAATTTATAATCACGATCTAACCAGATTGGTACATTATGTTTTGCAAATCTTGGATGATATTTAATGATGTACTCCATGAATAATGATTCACGTCTACGCGCTGGTTCTCTCATCTTATTTATCGTTAAGCCATCGCCCACGCTAGCTGCTGGATCACGAGTAAAATATAAATTAGGCATTGGATCTAAGTAAAACGGATAGTGATCTTCCATTAATTCATATAAATGTGTCTTCTTACTTGTTTCAATTTCGTTTTTCCGTACACCGCCCATAATTTTTTGAATTAATTCTTCATTTGAAAAGGAAAGTAAATATTCTTTTAAAGTTTGATGTGCAACATTTACGTCGGCCTGTCCTTCTTTTAAAATACGATCAACAAATTCTTCTCGAAGTTTTTTATCTACTAACGCCTCAGCGGCTAGTTTTTCTAAATAAAGAACTTCAACACCCCGATTGCGTAACGTTTGTGCAAAATAATCATGCTCTTTTTGAATAATTGGTAAGTATGGAATATCGTCAAATAATAATTGCTGCAAATAATCTGGCGTCAAGTTTTCCACTTCTTTACCCGGTCGTTTTAATAAAACCGTTTGTAATTCCCCAATTTCTGAAGTAACATGTATCGGATGTTTCATTTGTTGTACCTCCTTTTAAATATGTTTGATGTCTTACAAGTACATAATAAATGCTCTGCACTTTCATCTTTGTGAAAGTATCCACATTATCATTGTGAAATATTAAACAAGTTATTTTTTTAAAATCATACGAATATGTATTTTTATAACAAACTATCTCGCTTTCTCAATAAAAAATACATATATTACGCATATATGTTGAATATTTAACTTCCGTATTTAAACAAAAATCCTGTTTTTAATTTTATTAAAAACAGGATTTTTGCATCTAAATAATTAAATTTAATCTTTCTTCTATAATCTCCCTATCTGATTTCGACTGTGAAATTATAAGGCATGTATCATTTCCGCATATACATCCTATTTTTTCTTTCCAATCTAACTCATCAAATAAAACACCAATAACATGTGCATTACCAGGTAATGTTTTAATAACCATTAATTGATCTACACAATCAATTTTCACAACCACTTCTCGTAATTTTTTCTTTAACTTTATATCAGTTTGTACATGCTCTTCTGAGAAAACTTTATATATCATTAATCCTTCTTGAGAAGGTACCTTCGTTAAGTTTAACTCACGAATATCGCGAGAAACCGTAGCTTGTGTTACTAATACATCTTTTTTTGCTAACAATTCTACTAATCTTTCTTGCTTATCTATTTCATACTCCTTTACAAATTGTTTAATTAACCGTTGTCTTTTTTCTTTTTTCATAAAAGACACCCCTTTTAATATTATAGCTCGCTATAATTTTCATCCGAAAGGGACAGAAAAGAATGTTGCGGAAACGTTCATAGTTTAACTGTAAATATTAAATCAAGCTAAATAAAAAAGAGAAGAACAGCATTCTGTTCTTCCTTTCACATTGAAAATCGTTCAATTGTTTGTTTCAAATCAGTTGCTTGCTTCTCTAAATCTTTTAATAATTGATCGATTACTATCATATTTTTAGACTGTTGTAGCGTCACACGCGCCACTTCTTGCGAACCAGCTGACGTTTCTTCAGCAATTGCTGCTACAGCTTTTGTTTGTGCTCCTGTTTGATGAATGTGGCTCACTTGTTCATTCATATAACTACTAATTTGCTGAGTTGCATCGGCTACTTCCATAACACTTGATGACATTTCTTTTAAAATTAATTCCGTAGCTTCCCCACGTTTCGCCTCTTCTTTAGCTATTTTCACTTGTTCTGTCATTTTCATTGCAACTTGTTGTACTTCATCTTGCATATTCCGTAATAACTGCGATATGTTTCTTGCAGAATGATCACTTTCATCAGCAAGTTTACGTACTTCTTCCGCAACAACCGCAAAGCCTCTTCCATGCTCTCCTGCGCGAGCTGCCTCAATAGAAGCATTTAGTGCTAATAAATTCGTTTGGCTAGCAATCGCACTCACAACAGACACAATATGTTCTACTTGTTTCATTCGTTCTTCTAACTTCTGTACATTTTGCATTGAATCTTCATTTTCTTTTGCCAATGTTTGAATACCTTGAATTAAAGACGTAAAGACACGAGTACTATGCCCTAAAGCTTCAACCATTTCTGAAGACAATGTATCAGACTGCTTCGCTTTTTCTTCTACTTCACTTGCAATAGAAGTCGTTGTATCAACAGCAGAAACAATTGCTTGAATTGATGCCGCTGATTGCTCAGCACCTGAAGAAATCTCTGCAAGTGTCTCAGATACACCTTGCGCTTGTCTCGTTGCTTCGCCTGTTTGTTTTCTAATCTGCTGTACTTGATTATTTGTATACGAAAATGTTGTATCAATATTTTTTACCATGCCCCTTAAGTTTCCTAACATCATATTAAATGCAACACTTAAAGATTTAATTTCATCATCTGTCTTCGGTAATGGAACATCTTCACGAATATCACCCTCAGCTGCTTTTCTTGCCGCCTCTTCTAACTTGCGAAGCGGTTTAATTAAAAATACGGCTGCTCCATATGCTAAAATTCCAGACCATACTACCCCTAATAACATAACGATAATATTATATACAGTTTGACTTACATAACTTTGAAAATAATCGTATATCACGTAAATAAAAAAGATACTTGTTGAATATGTAATGAAAGCTAAAACTGTAGTGAATAGCATAAGTTGTGTACGTAATCCAAAAGAAAATGTTTTCCTTTCTTTTTCCATCTTCCTTTTCCCCCTTTTTATAAGCAATATAAATACTACCTATATATTATTATCCATATTTTCATTATAGAAGGATATAGAGATTTTAAAAATATTATTTCTTTGAATATCAAATTGCACGAAAAAAATAAAGGATTCTGACAATTTATGACTAATAACAGAAATAAGGGGCAACATTTGTAAAATATATTTTTAACTGGGGGTTTTGTATGATTCAAGTTCGAAATCTAGTAAAATCATTCGGTTCACTTGATGTGTTAAAAGGAATTGATTTAGAAGTAAAAGAAAAAGAAGTTGTTGTTTTAATTGGTGCCAGTGGTTCTGGTAAAAGTACATTACTTCGCTGTCTTAACTTTTTAGAAATGTACGATGAAGGCGAAATTCACTTACAAGGTGAGCGAATTGATCCAAAGCATTCAAATTTAAATAAAGTCCGTGAAAATGTCGGTATGGTTTTTCAACACTTTAACCTCTTTCCTCATATGACCTCACTAGAAAACATCATAGAAGCACCTATTCACGTAAAAAAATTAGAGAAAGCAAATGCAAAGGATATTGGAACTCAACTTCTCCAAAAAGTCGGCCTTCAAGATAAAGCGGATGTAACTCCTCATCTTCTTTCAGGTGGTCAAAAACAGCGCATTGCCATTGCACGAGCTCTTGCAATGAGCCCTAAGATTATGCTATTTGATGAGCCTACCTCAGCTTTAGACCCTGAACTTGTTGGAGAAGTATTGCAAGTTATGAAAGAACTTGCTGAAGAAGGGATGACAATGGTTATTGTTACTCATGAAATGAATTTTGCAAGAGATGTAGCTGATCGCGTCATCTTTATGGATGATGGAAAGATTGTAGAAGATGCTCCGCCAGCACAATTCTTTTCAGCTCCATCACATGAACGGGCAAAACAATTTTTACGCAACGTTTTATAATGTAACTTTTGTTTCGAACGAAAAACAATACATTCATACGGTGCACAACTAATCATCCAAATAAAATATTTCAATAACATACTAAAAAACCATCCGTATGATCAATATATAGGAGGGGTTTTATGAAAAGAAAACTATTAACCATTGTTGCGAGCATTACACTATGTACATCTTTCATACTAGGAGCTTGTAGCAAAGAAAGCTCTACTACTTCAACAAATGGTGAAAAAGAATTTCGCTATGCGATGAGTGGATTATACAAACCTTTTAACTATAAAGAAAATGACGGCAAACTTGTCGGTTTTGATGTAGAAATCGGTGAAGCTCTTGCTAAAAAGATGAACATGAAGGCTACGCCAGTTACAAACCCATGGGAAACGCTGATTCAAGGTCTTCAAGCGAAGAAATATGATGTAATACTGGGTAGTATGGCAATTACAGAGGAGCGCTTAAAAGCTGTTAGTTTCTCAAATCCGTACTATCGCTCTGGCGCCCAAATTTTTGTAGCTAAAAAGAATAACGCTATCTCTTCTCCAGAAGATTTAAAAGGTAAGAAAATTGGTGTTGTAAAAGCTAGTACCTTTAAAAATCTTGTTGCAAAATATACAGATCAAATCACAGAATATGACAGCGATATTACTGCTCTTATGGATTTAGAGCCTGGGCGTGTTGATGCAGTAATTACGGATCAAATGGTTGGTCTACGTATGATAAAAGAAGGAAAATCGAATATAAAAGAAGCCGGAAAACCATTAAATCTTGATGAAATGGGAATTGCTATTCGCAAAGATGATAAAGAAATGGTTGAGAAAGTAAATAAAGCGTTAGATGAAATCATTAAAGATGGTACGTATGAAAAAATCAGTAAAAAATGGTTCGGGCGTAATATTCTCGGTGAAGAGGAAAAAACGAAGTAAGTTAGCCATTCAAAAGTTTCATAAACAGTGCCCCACTGATTAAATTTTCATTTTATGTGGGGCATTTCATTCTCTACTAAAATCTATACAATATGAGGTGAAACGCATGTTTGAAATTTTTATCTCTACCTATCCCACACTCTTAAAGGCTACTATTGTCACATTACAATTAACATTAACCTCCCTAGTACTCGGTTCATTAATTGGATTATTATTTGCTTTCTTTCGAATCTCGAATAACAAAGTTTTAAATAGCATTGCTCATATCTATATTGCTATTATTCGTGGTACACCTTTAATTGTTCAAATCGCTATTCTCTATTTTGGGATTACATCCGTTGTTGTTTTTACCCCTTTTTGGGCAGGAGCAATCGCTTTAGCAATTCATAACGGTGCATATGTTACGGAAATTTTCCGTGGATCTATTCAATCCGTTGACCGGGGACAATTAGAAGCAGCTCGCTCTTTAGGCATGCCTTATCCTTTAGCTATGCGACGAATTATATTACCACAAGCCTTTCGTCTGTCTCTTCCTCCTCTAGGAAACCAATTTATTATCGGATTAAAAGACTCTTCACTTGTTGCTTACGTAGGACTGTCCGAATTATGGGGATCAGGTTTATCAATTGCAGCAGGTAACTTCCAACAATTAGATACTTACATGATTGTTGGTGTATACTACCTCGTAATTGTTCTTCTATTTACTTATTTTGTTAATCTTTTAGAAAAACGATTACAGCGAAAAGAAACAAACTCTGTCCAAGTGAGCAGAAAAAACAAGAAAGAAGTTTCTTTATAGCAAAAAAGCAAGCTCACTAAGAGCTTGCTTTTTTGCTATAAAATACATCTATTTTTACTGATTTACTTTTTTAATACTCTCTTTTTCTTCTATATGTTCCTC
>NZ_QNUB01000002.1:0-35084 GCF_008042345.1 Bacillus sp. AR8-1 | reverse complement strand
GTCCAAGTGAGCAGAAAAAACAAGAAAGAAGTTTCTTTATAGCAAAAAAGCAAGCTCGCTTGCTTTTTTGCTATAAAATACATCTATTTTTACTGATTTACTTTTTTAATACTCTCTTTTTCTTCTATATGTTCCTCACGATATGAAATATTATGAGGATCTAGTCCATTTCCTAAAGAACCATAGAAATGCTCTCTATGCGGATCAACTAATTCACTTCCGTGATAATACACACGTGGTGTATTCCAAAGTGCTGCCAATGCTTTTGTCATCGGCATTTCGTGATAGCGTTCCGGCCACATTTCTTTAATCTTCTCTTTTACTAACGGATAGTATTTTGAACTCATAGCAGGAAACAGATGATGTTCTGTATGATATGAGAAGTTGAAATGTAAAACGTCTACCCAGCGCGGCACTGTTACTGATAAACAGTTTGCTAATGGATCATTTACTGGAACAATTGGATTTAAGCGGTGATTTGTTGCGATATATGCCATTACAATAAAGTTAGCAATTAACAACGGAATGACATATGCAAATAACCATTTTCCTGGTCCCATAATAAACAATAAACTAATCCAAACTGTCCAAGGTAAAAGAAGTTGAAGCCATACAGATTTTTGATTGGATGACTTAAATTCTTTTATAAAATGAAAGAACATTCGAGTCGAATGCAATGTAAATTGAATTGTTAGTGACAGAAAACTAAAGAATGAACGTACATGAAGGGGCATACGATATACCCAACTCAAAAACTTACTCTTCTTAAGTTTCTCAAGTGTCGGCCATGCATCTGGATCATTCTCTTCATGCTGTGTATGAACATGGTGCGTTGCATTATGCCACTTTCTCCAAAGCTTTGGCCCTGTTGATAATGGCATAAATGCAATCGCGCCTAAGAAGTCACGAAGCCATGCCTTTCTTACAACAGTTCCATGTAAAATTTCATGCCCTAAAAATCCAAGTGAAGCAAAACATAATCCAAGAACAATTGCAATTCCTAGATTCGCCCACACATTCAATTCAAATACACCAATCGCTATTAACCCCGCCAATGCCACAAGCAAATAAGCCAGTCCACCAAATAAACGAGTAGGCACTGGTTTAAATGCTTTTTTCGGCAAATGTGGTGATACACGTGCTGCATACCACCCAAACGTATGAAGCTCCTTCATCCTTTTGCTCCTTTCTTATGCCGCGCCTTGCGCAACTTACATATATTAATTCTTGCTTCCAGATTGATTTTACTAGATGATCCAAAAAGCATCTATTATAAGGAAAATATACTCACTCTATCGTCACTTATTTTTCGCTTTTATTATCAATGAAAAACATTTCTCTTTTTACTCTCTATCAACCTTTCCACATGATGAATCATAACAATAGAATTTCTATATTGTCAACACCTTTTATGACCTAGTAATAAAAGGTGGTTATATTTTTATAATCATACTTTATTTCACTAAAGAAAATGTATAGATTCCATAAGGATTTACCCACTATATTTAGACATTTTCTTAAACGGCATAGACTCTATCTCATTCAATAACTCTCTATGTAATCAACAAACAGAATCATTTGAATTTAGTTTTATATAAATCCTACTTCTTCATAATGCCCCACCTCATTAATTATATTAAAATAATTTATACCCTCTTTTAATAAAAATAGACTTCCTCTAAAACAACACACATGAATTTCATATAATATGGAAATATTAAAAGGAAAATTGTTCTAAAATCAGGAGGTTTCCGCAATGACAAGTGATACATTTCCACAACTGCCACTATCTTATTGGATTGAATCTACTCAGTTTCCTACTTTCCCTCGTTTATCCGAAAATATAAAGACGAAAGTTGCTATTATCGGTGCTGGTATTACAGGTATTACTACTGCCTATTTACTTGCAAAAGAAGGCATCGATGTTGTTTTAATTGATTCTGGTCGTATTTTAAGCGGAACGACTGGGCATACAACAGCGAAAGTAACAGCACAACATGATCTTATTTATGATGAATTAATAAATCATTTCGGTGTAGAAAAGGCCCGGCTTTACTATGAATCAAATAATAAGGCTCTACAATTCATAAATAAAACTGTTCAAACATATAAAATCGACTGTAATTTCTCAAATGAAGATTCATATTTATATACAACTACTGATAACGGATTAAGAAATTTATCGAAAGAATATGAAGCTTATCAAAAATTAAATATACCTTGTGACTATGTTCAATCTCTATCGATTCCTATTCCAGTACAATCTGCGCTTGTAATGAAAAATCAAGCACAATTCCATCCCCTTCTTTATTTAAAAACACTTTTAGAAAAGTTTGTGGAGATGGGCGGAAAGGTCTACGAACAAACAACAGCTATGGATGTGGAAAAGGGCGATTATCCACAAATAATTACAAAAGAGGGCCATCATATCACTTGTGAATATGTCGTCTCTTGTTCACATTTTCCTTTTTATGATGCGAATAGCTTTTTCTTTACGCGAATGTACGCAGAACGCTCCTACGCTCTTGCAATAAAAGCAAAAACGGAGTATCCAGGTGGCATGTATTTAAGTATTGATGATCCAAAGCGCTCCTTACGCTATATAACAAACAATGGAGAAAAATTAATTTTGGTTGGCGGAGAGAGTCATAAAACAGGTCAGGGAATAAATACGATGCTTCATTATGAAGCACTCTATTCTTTTGCTGAAGCCACTTTTGGAATAGATGAAGTTCCTTATAGATGGTCAGCACAAGATTTAATTACTCTAGATAAGCTTCCTTATATCGGACATATTAACGAAAGAAATCCAAATATATTTGTTGCAACTGGATATCGCAAATGGGGAATGACAACTGGAACTGCTGCCGCTCACCTACTGAAGGACTCCATCCTAAAAGTTCACAGTCCCTATAAAGAACTGTATGCACCATCACGCTTCCATGCAAATCCAGATATAAAAACGTTCCTCTCCCAAAACATTGATGTTGCGAAACATTTAATTGCAGGAAAGATTGAAACCGCATTACGTAAGCCAGAAGATCTCGAAGTTGGTGAAGGATCTGTCGTACATGTTAACGGTAAACGAGCAGGTGCTTATAAGGACAAAGAAGGAAAATTACATATCGTCGATACAACTTGTACACATCTAGGCTGTGAAGTTGAATGGAATAATGGTGATTGTACTTGGGATTGCCCTTGCCATGGTTCTCGTTTTTCAATTGAGGGAGACGTTCTTGAAGGCCCAGCAGATCAACCGTTAAAACGAGTTGATAATGAGTAAACAAATAAAGAAGTTCAACAGAATTACTGTTGAACTTCTTTATTTGTTATAAACCCTTTTCAGATAAAATTCGACACAAGGAGGAAAATATTAACATTAAATAAAATAATATATTCATCTACAAATTAAAAGGGGTGAATATTATGCAACCTTCAGCTCCACCTCATCTAGAATCTACAGAAACTATCTTTCCAAGCTCTATTACAAAACTTGTTGTTTTTATTTGTTGGCTAGCCATTTTAGCTGATGGATATGATTTAGGTATTTACGGTGCCGTTCTACCAAAGCTCCTAGAAGACAAAAGCTGGGCGCTATCACCAGCGCACGCTGGTACAATTGCAAGCTATGCTTTATTTGGAATGTTTATTGGGGCTATTCTAGTTGGAACGATTACAGATCTAATTGGGCGTAAATGGACGCTTATATGCTGTTTAGCACTTTTTTCTATCACAATGGGTTTAGCGGCTATCGCTCCTTCTCCTGAGTTATTTGGATTATCTCGATTTATAGGAGGAATCGGATTAGGCGGTGTTATCCCTACGGCTTCAGCACTCACTGTTGAATATTCACCCCCAAAAAGGCAATCTTTTATTTATGCTCTTATGTTTACTGGCTATCCTTTAGGTATCGTGTTAGGTGCTATTTTGTCCATGCTTATGTTAGAAGATTTCGGATGGAGAATTATGTTTGGTATCGGAATGATTCCACTACTCTTCATTCCTTTCATTATTCGCTATTTACCTGAGTCCATTCAATTTTTATTATCACGTAATCGCCAAGAAGAAGTGAACCAAATTCTTAATCGTTTTCAAATTGAATTTCATGTAAAAGATAAAACTCATCAAGACCCATCTACTATACGAAAGAAAAATGGATTTTTTACTTTATTCTCAAAAGAATACATAAAAGCAACGCTACTTTTTTGGATCACTTATATAATGGGAATGTTTTTAATATACGGTTTAAACACTTGGTTACCACAGATGATGCGCCAGGCAGGATATCCTCTTGGGTCTAGTCTGTCATTTCTACTTATGCTAAATATTACCGCAGCTATCGGCGCATTATTCGCTGGAGCAATTGCTGATCGTATAGGAGCAAAAATTGTTATTAGCATCTCTTATCTTATGGCAGCCATATGTATCGGACTATTAACAATCAAACCATCTGTTACAATCATTTATCTTTTAATTGGCCTTGCTGGTATTGGATCAGTCGGTATTACTCAAATATTAAATGCATATGTAACACAATACTTCCCATCACATATCCGAGCTACCTCCTTAGGCTGGGGACTGGGGCTTGGCCGAGTTGGTGCAATTGCTGGCCCAATTCTCGTCGGTATTATTATGACAATGCAATATGACTTAGCATGGAATTTTTACTTATTCTCCTTTGCAGGTCTTATCGCAGCTATATCTGTTTTCTTCATTCCTACAAAATAAAAAGGGCACAAACTTACTTGTGCTCTTTTTCATATGCTTCAAACAACATATCTCGAAACAATGTATTTAAACTCTCAATATCGATTCCTGATCCCTTTTCAATTCCTTTTACATATTCCTGATAGTAATGAATTTGTTCTTCTAAAAATTGATTTAGCACCTTAATTTTCAATCCAACATCTAATTCAGTACCTGCTTTTTTCTTTATTAACAACTTTTCAATTTCATCTAATACGCTACGTTCTAATGATAATTCTGTAATCAATCGGTCAAATTCTACAGGAGGTAAAGTCGTTTTCTCTTCTAGCCACTTACAAGCTAAAATGGGACGTAATACATAAAAGTACTTTTTCAGCTTTACATTCTCACCTTGCAAAAATTCACGATAATTTTTCGACGCCATATGTAAATAATGATATATCGTTGCTTTTGGATCAAAATTCTTCTCACTCATCTGTTGAAGTAGTTCTGGAAAATTAGAGTTTTTCGAATAAAAAATTGGTGATCGAATCCACTCAAGTAAAGCAGGATTCGACTTCGCGAATAGTTGCAACGCCTTTTTAATATCCCAACCACTTATATCTAAATCATCACTAATTGGATATTCAATTACATCTCGTTTGTCATGAATTGATAAATACCATTCTACCGGATGTATATAAACAAACCTAACATCATAATCGCTATCTTTCGATGGAAAACCCCAAGCACGACTCCCTGATTCTACCGCAAATAAAATTTTCACATCATTCTCTTTTTCAATTCTTTCTAACTCCAACTCGATTTTCTCTCTCATTGCATAACACCTCCATTTTTTGATTATTTCCTTGGAAATTCGACAAATACAATACTAATTTTACTACATACCAAAAAAACTGTCAGAAATTACTGACAGCCTAATGAAACGTCTATTGTTGCTTTTCGATTACAGTAGTAGCAATTCGTTCAAACTCTTTTTGAATCTCCTCTTTATATGCATCTACTATTGAAAAATCCATAGCAGCAATATAAATTCGTTCTAATTTATCACGAACCGATTTTGCTTTCGCTAAGAAAGACATCGCCTCATTCATTTTTGCTTTATATTGAATGGAGACATCACGAATTTCCTTCGCATATTTCTCATCCGTCCCTGGCGTAACAATAAGGGCATACATATCAATAATTTCATCACCCTCGCGACTTGGAAAATATTCATGTGGTGCGGTGCTATCAAAAATTGCAAATCCTAATTCTCTTACGATAACCATATCAAGACTATTCGGGTCAAATCCGCAATGATATACTTCAACTTCAAACCCTTTTTCCTCAGCTGCCTTAGCTAACTTTTTGAGCATCGTTGATTTTCCAGAGCCTGGGCGCCCTTTTATAAAATAACGATGTGGTAATCCTTCTGTTAAATTAGGAACAAAATCAACTGCTCCTTTCGGTGTAGCAGCTCCTAAAAAACGATGTTTTACAAGCGATTGTCTCCCGCTTTTATCTGCAAATAATTTCTGGATTAGCTGATTGGTTAGTTCATTTGCTTTATTAAAATCTATATTATCAATATATATCTTCTCCCACTCATCATGTATAACCAATGCCTCTTTAAAACGTGCGTAAGCAGACTGAAAAGCTTTGCTTGCTTCTGAAACAAATCTTTCAATTTCTAACTTCTGCTTTCTTAGTTTATCTGAGTCCCAAGCAATTCCTAAATTTATATACTCTTCAACAACTCCTGGCATTTTTGGCTCAATAACATGCGGCGATGTCCCATCAACAATTCCTACTTTTAATTTTGGGATAATTACACCATCAACCGATTTATTATCAGAAGAACAATGTAACAATTCAATATCATATCCTTTTTCAATCCATTCACGACCTATTGCCTTTATTAAAGAAGATTTTCCCGTTCCTGGGCCACCCTTTAAGATAAATAATCTGTCTAATCCTTTTAAATTCTCTTCGTATAAATTGTGAAATCCCCTAGCTGTATTACCACCAGCATAATAATTTAATACATTTCCTGTCACTGCACTCACTCCTTCGCAGCATTCTATTTACATAAGCTACAATATGCGAGCAGCTTTATTTGGGTGAATACCTATTTTGTATTGCACGAAAAAAGGAAATGAATTACAATTTAACTATCGGAAAATTCCGATTTTAAAAACTGAATACTTCTTTATCAAGAGAGGCAGAGGGACCGGCCCTTTGAAGCCCAGCAACCTCAGTTTATACAAACTGAATAGGTGCTAATTCCTGCAAAATGCATTGCATTTTGGAAAATAAAACTCAACTAGCATGTAAAGCTCATCTTTCTTGATACTGAAGGATGAGCTTTTTATTATTTGAAAAACATATATTGGAGGTATGTAAAATGAAAGTAATTGATCTATCGCAAACATTTGAAAATAATATGTCTCAATTTCCTGGAACACCTAAAATACAACTAGAAGCTGTTACAAGTGTTGAAGAATCAGGCTATCAAGTTACAGATTTTCATTCTGTCGTTCACGTTGGCACGCATTGTGATGCCCCTGCGCATTTTATTTCAGGCGCAACGACCATCGATCAATTACCGTTGGATCAATTTGTAGGCGAAGCTGTTCTTATAGATGTAACACATATTCAAGAGCGAAAATTACCTAAGACAGTATTGCATAATACTGACATAAAAGAGGATGATATTGTTATTTTCCATTCTAATCTATCCACTAAATGGAATACAGAGGCTTATGAGAAGGAAGCATTTTATCTTTCTGAAGAATTAGCTAAAGAACTAGTGCGATTAAAAGTAAAATCTATCGGTTTAGATTTCATTTCTCCTGATGAAGTCACAACAGAAACATCACCGATTCATCACATATTACTAGGGAATAATATTTACTTAATTGAAAACTTAACAAATCTAGATGCTATCGAAACAAAACGTTTCTTTTTCTCAGCAGCACCTTTAAAAATTAAAAATAGTGACGGTGCTTTCGCAAGAGCATTTGCTGTTATTTTTTAAACACAGCCTATAAAAAAAGCAAAGGCCACTATTGGTCTTTGCTTCTATATTTTCTATTTAAATTAAGAAAGAATTGTTCCACACGAGGACGCACCCAAGCTAAACAATCTATCTCTTTCTTCTTTGTGCAAGCTATCTCTTCTCCATCTACCATTTCAACAAGTTCTAGTTCTAACAGTTGCCTCGTGAATGCTAACATATTCACTTCTTCGGATGGATACTCTTCTTTTAATTTCTCCTCAATTTCTCCCAATAAAAAACCGTCACGCATCATTGCCAATGCATCAATCCAAAGTGGCGGCATTTCATATTTTTCTCCTGTAATTGTATCTTTTACAATATAATTCTTTTGCTCTTTTCGAAATTGAATCGTGTGTAAACATACAGTCGAATTTAATGTTAATTCCATCATACCACCTCTTTCATAATATCTGCATAGAAAAAAGGATGCGCGTGCACCCCCTTCTTATCTTTTCATAACACTACTGAACCGTTACATGAGTAATCAATCTCATGTCGATATTTTCCTCCATTATAAACGAAGTATTTTATAAAAAAAACCCTTCTTGAAACATTTTATAAAATGTTTATATTTACACAACAAGAACACTTTTCTGAAAAATCTTTTCTCCCAATACATTAAACGGTCGGCAGAAAAATTTCTACTTTCGTTCCTACTCCTAGACTACTTTGGATTGTGATACTCCCTTGATGTTCCTTAATAATTTTATATGTAATCATTAATCCAAGTCCTGTACCAGTCTCCTTTGTTGTGTAAAATGCCTTGCCAATTTTTTCTAATTTCTCATTCTCTATACCAAATCCTTGGTCTTCAACAGAAATACACAAATGTCCTTGCGTTTTTTGATATGCACGGATATGAATTTCTCCGCCCTCTGGCATTGATTCTATTCCATTTTTAATGATATTTAATAACACTTGTTTTAATTGCTTATCATCACCGTTTATAGCCGGTAAATTCCCATCTACTTGTATATGACATTTAACTCTATATTGCGTTGCATAACTTTCCATTAGATGCACAACATATAGAAGGATGTCTCGTATATTACACCTTTCATAATTTGTTGGCTTTGGTTTTCCTAACAACATCAATTCACTAACAAATCCATTAACCCTTTCAATTTCTTGTAGCATAATGTCGTAGCTCATCGTATCAGTTGGATTTCTTTCTTTTTGCATTTGCGTAAACCCTTTTAACGCTGTTAGCGGATTTCGAATTTCATGGGCAATTGTTGTAGACATAGTCCCAATCACAGCTAAATTTTCCGTCTCTTTCATATTGTTCATCATTTCAACCACTGTTCTTACATAAGATTGAAATCGTTTTAATAAAGAATGTGAAATAATGAAATAGAATATACATAAAACAAGTGGAATTACCACTTTTAAATCTTGTAATAGCAATGTGAAAAATACGTACTTTCCAATTACACTAAAGGAAACTAAATAAAAGTATTTTCTATTCACGAAAACTGGGGCAAATAAAATTAATAACATTTCTACCATACTACCATGTTCAAAAGGTCTATCCGTTCGCAAATAAATCATTAAATTATTCACAAGATTGATAAACATGTACCCAAATAAAAATAAATATTTTACAGAATATACATACCCTCTTTTTTGAAGATATATAGAAATAGGAAATAATGCTATTACAAATATAGGCACACCTATCCCAAGACTACCTTCTGGCCACCCTACCGCTGTTCCACTAATATTCATAGCAGGATATACAAAATAATATATAGCGTCATATAAAAAGAATATAATATAAAATAATAATATAAATACCTTTAAGGCTCTTCTTTCTTCATAAATCAAGCTCTTGTATTTATTCATATAAAAACTCCCCTTGATCGATACAAAAAACTTTCATTGTTATCTCCTTAAAGTATAAGTATGAAATTGCTTTCAGGGCAATATTTAACCTTATAATAATGAAAGGAAGGAGATCTCTCCTTCCTTTTGGTAACAACTTACATCCATCTTACCCTGTCATGTAACAATCCATCTGTAAAATTATTATGCCCTATTACAAAATCCTTCATATATAAATTTAAATACTCACCGTACTTACTTTCTGTATTTAATAACAACTCCTCGACGTAATAAGCACCTTGTTCAAATTGATCTAAAAGTAAACTGGACAAGCCCGCATAAATCCCGCACCCTACCTGAAAATACGTTGCATTCGTTTTATATTTACGAAAAACTTGGCTACTATTCATCACATTATACATATATGTCTCACTATTTTCATAAACGAGTAACACACCGACCAAGTCCTCTCCAGCAACCTCTTCTTCCGCTGGATTAAACACTTTACGATTCCAGTTCCATAAATCTTCTACTTGATCTAAGTTCTGTCTAATTATATTTGTTGTATACTCATTAATTCGATAAAGAAAACCAACTTCCATATTGAAGTTTTTCCCTAAAATTAATACTTCCTCATGTGGCATTAAACAACCATAGAATTCTTTTTCTCCTAACTTCACTTTATACTCTGAAGCATATACATCTTCATAAAAGTAAAGAGGACGATGATGACTCATATACATCGGATAACTCCAGATCGCTTCATCTAAAAATCGCTCTACTGCCCATGAAGCATAAAGTGTATGTGGCTTTATAAGTGCTGTATCATTCAAAAATGATGTGTCATGTTCTACAATATAACATGCTCTTGGCCTTTCATTTGGTCGTTCCTTCATAAGCTCAACAACCATCCATTGAACAACACCTGGATTCATACCTGAACCTATAATCGCTTTTGTATTTGTAAATTTCTCTTTCTCCTTCTCAAACCTTGTATATCTTTCCGTAAGCTGAAAGCCGATTAAGCTATCGTCCTGATCTACTGCCTCATTTTCCAAGGCTGAGTTAATATAACAAATTCCTAGTTCATTACAGCAGCTTAATACTCTAATTGTATCTGCCCCTGAAACATCAATCACAACACTCGTTCTTTTTTCTTTTAAATGTTGTTTAAATTCCACTACATTTTGAAGATTTATTTCATATAAATATAATTGACTTTTCAAATTCGAAAACAACTCATCATAATAAGTCCTATCTTTTTGTTTTATATCCACCAAATGAAATTTGGCATTCTTTAATACTTCATAAATTGGATCTTTTTCATTTGCTATCGCTTGATTTAAAATTGCTAAAACTGCTTTTGCTGCTCCACCAGCACTACCAAGCAATGTAATTGATAACGAATTCGGAAACTGCTCCACAAACAAAACCCCTTTAATAAATTAGTTGAGCAGCTCCTCCTCAAAAAATAAATTGAATACATAAAAAGATAGCTCGTACACATTTCTTTATAAATTAGTACAAATTCTTCAAAACAAGATTCCACTATAATATATTTATATTCAATTCATTTTTCCCCTCATATCCAAATTAAACTAAATAAATAGGCTCGACCTTTTCTTCTGCATATAAAAGAAAAAGCCAGCCCTTCCAACTAATCTACGGACAATGGACGGATTTTACATGTTGAATATTCACATACATTTTTGCATCACGTGCTTTTGATATTTCAATATGACCTTCATCAATTTTCGCCATTTTTCCAATTTTATTGGACTCCTCACCTAAATCGAACACCATAATTTTCCCTGTCATTTTAATAAGCTGTTCTTCAAACGTTCTAGCTAACGTAATATTTAACGGATTTACGGGGAGTTCATTTTTATTGAGGGCATACGGTACTTGGTTTTCTTTATACGGAATTAACCATTTTAAATGCTTTAAAGATATATATACCGTTTTATAAACCGGACTATAAAAAACAATATAATCGTTCATCACACTTGTAACATAACCATGTATTGGAGCATTTCCTGCTACATAAACTTCTGTAAAAATCCCTTTAGAAGTACTTAATACTTTTCTCAAAGAAATTGAAGGGGATTCCCTCTTAATTACAGAATCAACATCTGGTTTTAATATTTCTTCGTCATATGGTCTTAAAAATTTATAGTATTGTACATGATATAAAGATATATATACGTAATCTTGTCCATTGTAAAGAACAACGATATCATTTCCTACATCAATTAATACACCTTTAAATCTTTTTTCACCGATTAATTTAACATATATATTTTCTCCAATACTTTTGTTTAACTCATTCATCTATATCCTCCTTCCTATGAATTTCTTCTTACCTGTCTTCCATTTCTAAAAAAATAATCAGGGCAAAGTTCTGTTTTAATAGTAAGTAATTCCTTTTCATACTATCGAAATAAGAAATTGTTCTTCTCTTTCCCTCATAATGCCCCTCTTATTTATTAAACATTATTCATCTTCATTCTTTTTACATTTAACTACTTGACTCACACTCTTAATATGAGACTTAATTACATAAATAACTTCATCGCCGTTTACTAGTGTAATACAGCCATGGTGTACCTCACTTAATAAACCTTCCACACACTCTGGACCGCCACGATTAATTTTTATCCACTTATACTTCAAGTCTTTTAATATATCTAAAAAAGTATCCTCATCAGAGCAGAAACATGAACTATAGCAATCGCCACATTTACTTTCTTTCACTTTCTTCACTAGACTCTTCACATGTTTCAACTGATAATATACTAATTCACCATGAGGTAGTTGTAATGTAAGATAGTCTTTTCCTAACGATACCAGTGTCCCTACTCGACTTTCTGGTCCGCGAAGATTTACTTTTACATTCTCACCAACTAAACATTTAATTTGGTCACAGCATAATACGTTCTCCAATTTCGTATCCCCCTTTCTTATTATCTTCCTCTACTTGATTGCCTTTGTGCGCGAGCGCGACCTGAATTATCACTACTACTGTCCTTACTGTTACTATCGTCGCTCTCATCGCTCTCTCCGCATGCTAATGCATTATAGTTAACACTTTTAATATGCTTTATTGCAATTAATATAACTTCTTCTTTTACAATTAATGTAACGAAGTCACAAGAAACATCTTGTAAAATTCCTTCCACTTTCTCTGGACCACCGCGATTAATTTTCACCCAGCAATATTTGAAGCTTAGAAGTAGTGCTTCAAAGTCGTCTGCACATTCGCAATCTTCCCAATCGCAATCACTTGATCCACAGTCTTTTGCATTTTTCGTAATACTTTTCAGATGGCTAAGTTGATAGTAATAAAGCTCACCTTTTTCATTCTTCAATACGAAGTAGTCCGGACATACTGATATTATTGTCCCTTTTTGAGATTCTGGACCACCCCTGTTTACTCTCACAAAAGATCCAATTAAGTCTTTCAGAAAATCACAATGAAATAAACTCACGAGAAAACCCCTTCCATTAATTTATAAGCTTTTGCACTGATAGTATATGTATCTGTACAGGTTACGTTCTCTATGTTTGTCCTAGCTAGAAAAAAATATGCTTTTAACATGGTAGACTACTACCTATCAAAAACATAAGGAATTCTGCATGCCCATTAGGCTTTCGATACCTTTAGACAAAAAATCCCGTATGAAGATACATTTCTGCATATCTTCATACGGGATTTCCCAAAGTTTAGTCTTCGTCTTTAACATCCATATCTTCTGGAATTGGTTCGTTTAATATTTCTTCCACTAACTGCTTATATTTCTCCATTTGTTCTAAATGCGTATTGAATTGTTCTTTATTTACTAAATATTGCTCTCCATCGAATAGCGCACGAATTTTCTTTTGCTGAATTAACTCTTCAATATACGATTTTGGTAAATTCAAATACTCCGCAGTCTCTTCTACTGTTATATACAATGCGTTCATTCCTTTATTATTTTTTCATCTATACTGTATCTTACTTTACTTTATTTTTGTAAACAAATAAAAAAGATTTTGTAAATGCAGTTCAAAAAGCAGGTAGATGCATTCCATATATTGTATAGTATTATATAGTAAGAATTTTTTAAATATAGAATGGTATTACCCATTTACACAAAGGAGAGTTAACATATGGCTACTCGTCACATCATTACAATGTTAGAAAAAACACTACAAGTTGAAACAGAAAACACAATTTCTCATTTGAATGTATCTTTATCTGATCGTTTTCTTTCTCAAAGCACAGCAATACATGAAAACAATTGTTATCATACAATTGGTGAATGGTACAAAAATCATTTCTTATTCCAACAAGATGATTTCCTTTGGGCTAAATATGCCTTCTATGACGCATATTGTGAAGCCATCCAAAAACAAGGTCATCTTACAAAACGCGTCCGTCAAATATTAGAATCATTGGCTCGAAAACACGGAAAACAGTATATTGCTTCTATACTAAATATGCCATTTCCTAATAAACGCGCTAAAGGGACAGCGTAATTTAGCCATGTTCTGTGTAAGCAAAACATAGCTAAATTGTTTTCTAGGATGCTTTACCAATAAAATGTTCATATCATATGAACTGATGAAACCGGTGTCATTATAATGATAGAAAATATAGTAAACAGGAAAACCCCCACGTACATCTCTCATTCACTTGAATAGAGAAATACGTGGGGGGATACTTGTTCCTTATTATTTCATCATCTGCTTAATCAGTTCGCGATTTCTCTTCTTAAATACTTCATTATGAGAAGAAACCATTCCGTACTCACTTGCATCTGGTTGGATAAATTGTTTTGCTTTATTCACAGCATTTCCAGCATCTTGGAATGCACCTGCAATTAAGTGTAGTTTCCCTTCGTGCTTTAAAATATCTCCAGCAGCATATAATCCATCTACTGAAGACTCACTATTTGCATTACCTGCAATATAATAATTATCTATAATTGCAACGTCTAACTCACTATTTTCTAATAATGTAATGTCGCGTTCATATCCATGATTAATAATAACTTCATCAATAGGTAAGTGAGAAACCTCACCTGTTTCATGATTTGTTAATTCTACATATTCGATCGCTTCATGATTATCACCAGCAATTAATTTTGTAATCGATGTATTAAAGAAACACTCCGCTGAGCTGTTCATAAGTTGTTTTACTTGTGCTTCATGACCAGATAATTCTTCTTTTCTATAGGTTACATACACTTTTTTCGCAATTGGTTCCAATTCATTTGCCCAATCAACAGCAGAATTGCCTCCACCGGAAATAATAACTGTTTTACCTTTGAAACGCTTTAAAGATTTAACTGTATAATTTAAATTCGATACTTCAAATCGCTCAGCACCTTCAATAGATAACTTTTGCGGTTTCAATATACCACTTCCTGTTGCGACGATAACTGTTTTTGAAAAGTGTTCTTCGCCAGTACTTGTTTTTAATGTAAAAGTACCATCTTGATTACGAATAATCGATTCTACTTTTGTATCTAATACAACTTCCGGCTTAAATGTTAACCCTTGCTGTACAAGTTGTTCAATTAACTTATCACCTGTAACTGGCAATAGTCCTCCTACATCCCAAATCATTTTTTCCGGATACACATGTATTTTTCCACCTAAATGTGGTTGAAATTCTATTATTTTTGTTTTCATTTCTCTGAGTCCACTATAAAAAGCTGAATAAAGCCCTGCAGGTCCTCCGCCTATCACGGTTACATCAAACAATTCTTCTCGATTCATTCGTGCTCACTCCTCAGCTATTAATCATTGATTATCATTCTCAATAAAATATAACCTGTTTCCGCAAAATTTACAATCAAAATTACTATTGACAATACACCTATATAAAATTATATTATTTAAAGAATCAATAGTGATAATCATTATCATTTTGTTAATAATTAGCAAATTTGAGATTACATCTTATTTTATTAATATGGTTAATACTATATTATAAAATCTCATATTCAAGATTTTTAATAAATCATTTTGCTTTACCACTACTCTTTCAAAAAGATTGCAGTTAAACAAATTATTGTATACACATATCATCTATGTTAAAGGAGAAAGACGATGAAAAAGTTATTTATTTCACTAACAGTTCTTTTCGTTCTTGTTATGAGTGCTTGTAGCAATGGCTCTACAGACAAAAAGAACGATGCAAAAGGTAGTAAATCAGAAACAATTACATACCAATCTGAAAATGGTAAAGTAGAAGTTCCTGCAAATCCAAAACGCGTTGTTGTACTATCATCATTCGCTGGTAACGTAATGTCATTAGGTGTAAATCTTGTTGGGGTAGATTCATGGTCTAAACAAAACCCACGTTTTGATAGTAAACTTAAAGATGTTGCTGAAGTATCAGATGAAAATGTTGAAAAAATCGCTGAACTAAATCCAGATTTAATCATTGGTTTATCAAATGTTAAAAATGTCGATAAGTTAAAGAAAATCGCTCCTACTGTAACATACACTTACGGAAAAGTTGATTACTTAACACAGCATTTAGAAATTGGTAAGTTATTAAACAAAGAAAAAGAAGCAAAAACTTGGGTTGATGACTTCAAGAAACGTGCACAAGAAGCTGGTAAAGAAATTAAAGCAAAAATCGGTGAAGATGCAACAGTTTCTGTTGTAGAAAACTTCAACAAACAGCTTTATGTATACGGCGAGAACTGGGGCCGCGGAACAGAAATTCTGTACCAAGAAATGAAATTAAAAATGCCTGAAAAAGTAAAAGAAAAAGCATTAAAAGAAGGTTATTACGCATTATCTACTGAGGTATTACCTGAATTTGCTGGTGATTACTTAATCGTAAGTAAAAACAAAGATACTGATAACTCATTCCAAGAGACAGAATCATATAAAAACATCCCAGCAGTAAAAAATAATCGTGTATATGAAGCAAACATGATGGAATTCTATTTCAATGATCCACTTACATTAGATTTCCAACTAGACTTCTTCAAGAAGAGCTTTCTTGGTAAATAATACAAACATGAGGAATTCTTAATTTAAGAATTCCTCTTCCTTTATTCTATGAACAGAAAAGATGTGAAACGAATGACAAAAGATCATGATAATCCACGTTCTATAGCTTTTACATACAAACTAATTTTAAGCTTAATTGCATTCTTTCTTATTTTTATGGTTGCAATGGTATTAGGTGCTGCAGATACTTCGATAAAAGATGTATGGTTAGCACTCACTTCCTCCGCTAAAGGAGACAAAATATCTATTATTCGAGAAATACGTTTACCACGTGAAGTTGCTGCTATTTTTGTAGGAGCTGGATTAGCCGTTTCTGGAGCAATTATGCAAGGATTAACACGAAATCCACTTGCGGACCCTGGATTATTAGGGCTATCTGGTGGAGCAAATGCTGCGCTTGCACTAACACTTGCTTTCAATCCTTCCATCAGCTATCTTTACTTAACGTTAGCTTGCTTTATCGGTGCTGCAATTGGCGCAAT
This sequence comes from Bacillus sp. AR8-1, assembly GCF_008042345.1. Classification (NCBI taxonomy): domain Bacteria; kingdom Bacillati; phylum Bacillota; class Bacilli; order Caryophanales; family Bacillaceae; genus Bacillus; species Bacillus sp. AR8-1. The sequence continues at coordinate 18,017 of NZ_QNUB01000002.1, read as the reverse complement.
TATGGTATTTGGAATTGGTATGGTGAAAAAAGGCGGCCTTTCTCCTCTTCGAATTGTATTAGCGGGCGCTGCAGTTTCAGCATTTCTACTCGCAATTTCAGAAGGAATTGGCATTTACTTTAAAATTTCACAAGATGTATCACTTTGGACTGCTGGGGGCGTAATTGGAACAACTTGGAGCCAATTAAAAATTATTATTCCAGTCATTTCAATTAGTATCTTTATCGCTATCTTACTAGCAAAAAAATTGACAGTTCTTAGTTTCAGTGAGGAAGTGGCTATTGGACTAGGTCAAAAAATTATTGTTATTAAAACTATTTTATTTATCATTATTATCTTACTTGCAGGTGCATCTGTAGCGCTTGTTGGAAATATGGCATTTATCGGTTTAATGGTACCTCACATGGTACGCCCAATTGTCGGTCCAGATTACCGATTTGTTATACCGATGTCAGCAATTGCTGGAGCTTCCTTTATGCTACTTGCAGATACAATCGGACGTACTATTAACGCTCCGTACGAAACACCAGTTGCGGCAATTGTCGCGATTGTAGGATTACCATTCTTCCTATTCATTGTACGTAAAGGAGGAAAAACATTCTCATGATGCAATCTATTTTAAGAAAACAGCGTCTCATTATACTCGCTTTACTTATAGTAATCATCACAACCATTGTAGTTGGAATGGGACTTGGTTCAGCATCTTTATCTTATGATCGACTACTCCCAACATTAATGGGGCAAGGGACTTTTAAAGAGGAGTTCGTTTTATACTCTTTAAGACTACCTAGAATTGTCATTACATTATTAGCTGGTATGGCTCTCGCTTTATCAGGGGCTATTCTGCAAGGAATTACCCGAAATGATTTAGCTGAACCTGGTATTCTTGGTATTAACTCTGGGGCTGGTGTTGCTGTTGCTATTTTCTTTTTATACTTTCCAATAGACGTAGGTTCATTTCTTTACTTACTACCTGTCGTTGGATTTATTGGGGCATTTCTGACAGCTGTTCTAATTTACGTATTTTCATATAGTAAATCAACTGGACTTCAGCCGGTGCGATTAACATTAACTGGTATCGGTTTTGCATTTGCACTATCTGGAGCGATGATTGTCCTTATTTCATCCGCTGATCGTATGAAAGTGGACTTTATCTCAAAATGGATTGCCGGAAACATTTGGGGAGATGATTGGACATTTGTTTTAGCAATGCTTCCATGGCTAATTGTATTAATCCCATTTGTCTTCTATAAAGCAAATCGATTAAACATTCTAGCATTAAACGAACCGGTCGCAATCGGTGTTGGAATTGAAATTGAAAAAGAACGAAGATACTTATTAATCGCAGCCGTTGCACTTGCTGCCGCTGCTGTTTCCGTAACAGGAGGAATTAGCTTTATTGGACTAATGGCTCCTCACATCGCAAAATCTTTAGTAGGTCCAAGGCATCAAATATTCATGCCTATCGCCGTTTTAATTGGCGGATGGTTATTACTACTAGCAGACACAATCGGGCGAAATATCGTTGATCCTAATGGCATTCCAGCAGGTATTGTCGTTGCTTTAATTGGGGCTCCTTACTTTATGTATTTGTTGCTTAAGAAAGCGTAAAAACATCCTCAATTTTGAGGATGTTTTTTCCTTTCGTTTCCTTCTCCTAACCCTTTATTCACCATTCATATTTCCTACCTCAATACAATTCCTGAACAAAATATTTTTGATTATAAACTCTATTAATGTTATATTATCACATATAACTTTTACGTTTTAAGGAGTATCGTATAATGAAAGCTATTTCTATTATTCTTATCTTAATTGGAATTTTTGGTATCTTAATGGGCGGAATGATGTTCGGAGATATCGGTATTGCTGCAATTATTGGTTCATTAGCAGCACTATTCTCAGGAATCGGTTTTTGGAAATTAGATTCGCAACTCAAAAATATATCTAAATAATTAAAATCCTAAAATGGCCATGGAAGAATATATATTCTTTCACGGCCATTTTAATACACATTGAATAACATTTCCGTTAGATTTCTACTGTTGCCCATACCCTTCAAACTTCTTCGCCAAATTCTCCATCTCGTCTTCTGGCAGTAACTTCGGTTCTCCGACGCTTTTTGTTTGATAATAAATTTGAGCACAAAACTCAATCTCTTCTGCAATAGTAAACGCCATTTTTATATTATTTGCCCCAGCAATTAAACCGTGATTCGCAAGTAACACTGCACGGCGATCAATCATGCCTTCAAAAGCAGCATCTGCTAATTGCTTCGTACCAAATGTCTCATACGGCGCACAGCGTACATTCGGGCCTGCAAAAGCAATTAAATACGATACTGCAGGAAGTTCCCATCCTAATGATGCAATCGTCTTTGCATAAGGAGAATGTGTGTGTACAAGCGCATTTATATCTTCACGCTTTCTATAATAAATAAGGTGCATATCTAGTTCACTTGATGGCTTTCTTTCTCCTTCTACTACTTCACCATCTAAGTTTAATATAACTACATCTTCAGGCTTTGTTTCATAATAATCTAAACCACTTGGACTAATCGCAACAAGACCTTGTTCACGATTAAAGATACTAATATTACCGCCCGTCCCCTTTGTTAAACCACTAGAAATCATTTTCTTTCCATACGCTACAATTTCTTCTCTTTCTTTTTGTAATAACATATACATCCCCCTAAGTATGAAGCTTATGATGACTGACTTTTATATTTATCTACTTATTGAAATAGCTTTTTTAAATTCTCCGTAAACGGTGCCTTTACAATCCCTTTTTCTGTAATAATCGCTGTTACATTTTCATGTGGAGTAACATCAAATGCTGGATTATATACTTTACTTTCTTTCGGAGCTGAATATTGTCCAAAGCGATTAATCACTTCAGAAGCATCTCTTTCTTCAATCGGAATTTCTTTTCCTGTCGATGTCTTTAAATCAATTGTCGGTGTTGGCGCTGCTACATAAAACGGAATGTTGTAGTACTTAGCTAAAATAGATACGCCTAATGTGCCAATTTTATTTGCTACATCACCATTTGCTGCCACACGGTCGCATCCAACGATTACTGCATCAATCTTCCCTTGTGACATGACCATAGCTGCCATATTATCCGTAATAACAGTAACGTCAATACCCGCTCGCTGCAGTTCTAATGCTGTTAACGTTGAACCTTGTAATCTAGGACGCGTTTCATCCGAATAAATTTTTAAATTCCATCCTTTTTCTTTCGCTAAATACATTGGAGCCGTCGCAGTACCATACTTAGTCGTCGCTAAAGCACCTGCATTACAGTGCGTTAATACTCCCATTTCATCATGGAATAATGTTAATGCATGCTCTCCAATTTGACGGTTAATTTCTTCATCTTCTCTATGAATTTCTTTTGCCTCTTCTAGTAATCTATTTTTCAGCTGTGAGATTGATAAGTGAGCATTATCTGTCGCTACACTTTCCATTCTTTCAAGCGCCCAAAATAAATTTACTGCAGTCGGTCTTGATGTCGCCAAGTATGTACATACCTTTCTTACTTCATCCATAAATCCTTCTTCCGTACTTTCAGCAAATCCCTTTATCCCTAAATACACTCCATAAGCAGCTGAAACACCAATCGCGGGTGCACCTCGTACTTTCATTACTTGTATTGCATCCCACACACTTTCAGCTGTTTTAAAAGATTCATAGACAATTTCATTTGGTAATAACGTTTGATCTAACAAAACTAAAGCATCATCTTTCCACTGAATTGGTATTAATTGCTCTTCCATCATATTCTCCCCTTACTTCGCGTAGTGCGTTGACTGTTCTTTTAACGTTTCTACAAAACTTGTGCCCGTTATATATTGATTCGCTCGTAAAATAAAACTCTTCGCTACTTGAAGACAAATTCGCTCCGCTCTAGCACGTGCTTCCTCATTCCCAATACAAGTAATATCTTTTACTTTCGCTAATCCAACAATACGGCGAATTAATTCCAGACCTGTCACTGCAGCTGTATCCTCTAATACAGATTGCAAATAGACTTCGCTAAAGCCTTCTTCCTTCGCCATAATCTCGGTCACATGAATATCCCAAGCATCTAAAAACTTCTGCTTAAATAAATCAATTACCTCTACCATCGTAGTTTGTAACCAATCCATATACGTATCTTTCTCAGCTCCAGGTGACATCGTTGCATCTGCATTCACCCAAGCAAACATTAAATTCGCCATTACATTCCCAACGTCATATCCCATAGGTCCATAAAAAGCAAACTCAGGATCAATAACCTTTGTAGAATCATCTCTTACAAAAACAGAGCCAGTATGTAAATCACCATGAAGTAATGCCTGTGCATTCGTCATAAAAGAAAATTTACGTTTCGCTACTTCCATACGAAGCTCTTTATCACTATAAATATGTTCCCTAATCCATCCCTCATTTAACGGAAATAACTCATTACGCTTATTATGATTGGTAAATGGTTCTGAATATACGAGGTCCTCTGTAATCTCACATAATTCAGGATTTATATAATTCTTCACAAGTTCCTTCTTCTCTTTATGATTCATTACAACATCCGATGTTAACAAAAGTGTATTTACCATAAAAGTAGTTAAATCATCCGCAAATCTCGGAAATATTTGATGATTTATAAGTGCTGTACGTAATATTGTGTGATCCGATAAATCTTCCATTACGCAACAATTCATCACACTATCAAATAAATACACCTTAGGAACAAGTCCAGGTGCTAACTCATCCTCTAACTGCAAAACATCTGATTCTATACGAATACGATTCGTCGACAACTTAAACTCATCTGAAATGCGAGCTGTATCCCCAGCTTGCTTTACGATGACAGACATGTTCTCTTTTTCATCCCAAACGCGGAACACATAATTTAAATTGCCATCACCTATTTCTTTACACTGTAACCCCTTTGCATTTTCAAACTTAGATAATTTCTCTTTCACATATGCAATCACATCTTTAGCTTCCATTAAAAAATACTTCGTGAACTTAGACATGGTTTCCCCTCCATACTAATTGTAAGCGTTTTCTAAAAGCTATAAAAAATAATAGGTTGAATTTTTTCATCCTATAAATATGTATTCTTCTTTTTGAAAGGTATATCTAGGTTTTATTATATCTTGTTAGCACTTTGAGTCAATGTTTCTAACTATCATCGTAATATACTTCCTAATTATATATTTGAGATGACAAAAATTGTTCAAAAATTTTTCGATTCATTTTATTTTATTTATCACAAAATTCTTTGTAAAATAGAAGTAAGCAGTTCCTTTTCAAAACCACAACTTCTAAGAAATATTTCCTTCCTAAGACATTAAACTTACACACTATCTCTAACATACACATTAAACTTTTCAAACACTCATCTAAAATTTATAGACTTAAAATTACCTTTCTATTCCGTGATAGCCTTAATTGAGAATAAATATTAATTAAATTGGAATAAAGTTGGTTTATTCGCTTGACAAAATAACCACTTCTATATGATAATTAATATCGAATTAGAATTATTATAGTTAATTAAAAAATATATTTTATGAGCACACTATTTTTTGATGCTCAAAACCAACATTTAGGAGGAATTTTAACATGTTATTAATCGGCACAGAAGTAAAACCGTTTAAAGCTAATGCTTACCATAATGGAGAATTTATCCAAGTTACTGACGAAAGTTTAAAAGGAAAATGGAGTGTAGTTTGTTTCTACCCAGCTGACTTCACATTCGTTTGCCCAACTGAACTTGAAGACTTACAAAACCAATACGCAACTCTAAAAGACTTAGGCGTTGAAGTATACTCTGTATCTACAGACACTCACTTCACTCACAAAGCATGGCATGATAGCTCAGAAACTATCGGCAAAATCGAGTACATCATGATTGGTGACCCAACTCGCACAATCACTACAAACTTCAACGTTTTAATGGAAGAAGAAGGTCTTGCTGCTCGTGGTACATTCATCATCGATCCAGACGGCGTTATCCAATCTATGGAAATCAATGCTGACGGTATCGGCCGTGACGCAAGCATTCTTGTTAACAAAATTAAAGCTGCTCAATACGTACGTAACAACCCAGGTGAAGTTTGCCCAGCTAAATGGCAAGAGGGTTCTGCAACACTTAAACCAAGCCTTGACCTTGTAGGCAAAATCTAAGGAGTTCGATCAAAATGATACTAGATGCAGATATAAAAACACAACTATCCCAATACCTTCAGTTAATGGAGAACGATATTTTACTTAAAGTAAGCGCAGGAGACGATAACGTATCTAAAGATATGTTAGCTCTAGTAGACGAATTAGCTACTATGTCATCTAAGATTACAGTAGAAAAAGTTGAATTAGAGAGAACACCAAGCTTTAGCGTAAACCGCCCTGGTGAAGACACTGGTGTCGTATTCGCTGGTATTCCATTAGGACACGAATTTACATCATTAGTGTTAGCTTTACTACAAGTAAGTGGACGCGCTCCAAAAATTGAACAAAAATTAATCGATCAAATTAAAAACATTCAAGGCGAATATCATTTTGAATCTTATATCAGCCTAAGTTGTCATAACTGTCCTGATGTTGTACAAGCTCTTAACGTAATGAGCGTTCTTAACTCTAGTATTACACATACTATGATTGACGGCGCTGCATTCAAAGAGGAAGTAGAAAGCAAAGACATCATGGCAGTACCAACTGTTTACCTAAACGGCGAATCTTTCGGAAGCGGTCGTATGACACTTGAAGAAATTTTAGCTAAAATGGGTAACGGTCCAGATGCATCAGAGCTTTCTGATAAAGATCCATACGATGTTCTTGTTGTTGGTGGCGGCCCTGCTGGTGCAAGTGCAGCAATTTACGCAGCACGTAAAGGCATCCGCACTGGTATCGTTGCTGAGCGCTTCGGTGGTCAAGTAATGGATACTATGGGCATTGAGAACTTCATCAGCGTGAAAAAGACTGAAGGTCCTAAGCTAGTAGCAAGCCTTGAAGAGCACGTAAAAGAATACGACATCGATGTAATGAATCTACAACGTGCGAAACGTTTAGAGAAAAAAGAACTTATTGAAGTGGAACTTGAAAACGGCGCCATTCTGAAAAGTAAGAGCGTAATCGTTTCTACAGGTGCTCGCTGGCGTAATGTTGGCGTACCAGGTGAAGCTGAGTTCAAAAATAAAGGTGTAGCATACTGCCCACACTGTGACGGTCCATTATTCACTGGAAAAGACGTAGCAGTTATCGGCGGAGGTAACTCTGGTATTGAAGCGGCTATCGACTTAGCAGGTATCGTTAAGCACGTAACTGTTCTTGAATTCATGCCAGAATTAAAAGCTGATGCTGTATTACAAGAGCGTCTTAACAGCTTACCAAACGTAACTGTTCTGAAAAACGTTCAAACGAAAGAAATCACTGGTACTGACAAAGTAAACGGTATTTCTTACATCGATCGTGAAACTGAAGAAGTTCATCACGTTGAATTACAAGGTGTATTCGTACAAATCGGTCTTGTTCCAAACACAGACTGGTTAGGCGAAACAGTTGAACGCGCTCGCGGTGAAATCGTAACAGACAAGCACGGCGCTACAAACGTACCAGGAGTGTTTGCTGCAGGTGACTGTACAAATAATCCGTACAAACAAATCATCATCTCTATGGGTTCAGGTGCAAACGCAGCTTTAGGTGCATTTGATTACTTAATCCGTAACTAATAAAAAAACAGGTGCCTTGGCACCTGTTTTTTTATTACCCTAATGTATAAACTAAAAACCTCTCATTCCCATTCTTCTCATAAGCACCTGGCAATCTAACTTCTTTCTTCAGCTCAAACGCAGTCTGATTTTCTAAGAAGAAAATATAGTCCTCAGAAGGATAATATAAAATAATATCTACTTCTCTCCCCGTTTCTTCTACTGAAAGCAAAATGTTATTTACTACATTCATAAACACTTGTACAGAAAATGGATTAAAGAAATAAAACCTATTATCATGTGGATCAATCTCATATTCCTGCGCTAAACAACATTGGAATTGAATTTTCCCCTTACTGTTTCGTGCCTTTCGTGCATAACGATCTCGATTATCCATTGCTTCTTTATAAAACTCTTCATTCATTTCAATTCCAACTGCTGAAGCACCACATTTATGATGCATATAAAAGTTTAATCGCCCTTTTCCGCACCCAAAGTCTACAATTCGGTCGCTACTTCGTATCTCATATTGATTCAATAACTCATCTAACCCGCTATACGGCGTCGGTTCATAGCGGTGATAATGCATAGACTTGTTAAACCCTTTTTGCTCACCGACTGTTTTTATATGTAAAACTGCATCGTAATATTGTTCGTTCATTCGTTTTCTCCTATTAAAAAATGGTACTTATTATTATACACCATGTACTGGAGGCTCATTTTTCATCAAATTAATAGGTACGTGAAATTATATTAACGATTTTCTTAATATATCTATCGTAACTTCAAATATATCAACGATTTTCTCAATATATCTATCATAACTCAAAATATATCAACGGTTTTTCAAATATATCGATTTGCCGACAATTCACGACAAAAAAACAGGAGCTCTCTAGCCCCTGTCTTCTAACACTTTCAATACAGTTTGTTTCAATATTTCTACCCCATCCATAATACAACTATGATCGAACCTCATATACGGATGGTGTAATCCAGGTTGTAGATCTGCTCCTAGTCCAAGCATGACAGCTTTTAAATGTGGTCTTTTCACTGTATAGTAATGGAAATCATCACTTCCCGTCGTATAGAGAGGTCCCGTACATCTCTCTTCCCCATACGCTTCGAGAATACCTTTACGCATAAAGCGCTCTGCTTCTTCAGAAACCTCCGCTCCTGGTGCAAGATCCATCCATTCGTATGAAGTTTTCGACCCCATCGATGTAGCTGATTCTATTACATGCTCAATCTTTTTCTTTAATTCTTCTAATAGTATATTACTCTCTGCTCTTACATCTAAACTGAAATGACCATTTCCCGGAATAATATTTAAATTATCACCACCAGCTTGGCATCTCGTCATTTTTACTGAATAAGAACTTTGCGGTGGCAGCCAAATATTTTTCAAACCGACATTAATCATGGAAATGACATCAATTGCATTCACACCTTGGTGTGGTCTTGCCCCGTGTGCATCCTCCCCATGAATCATACCCTCTAAAAATCCTGCTGCTCCATGGCGAATAGATGGGGCTGCTTGTTTCAAAGATAGTTCTTCAATTGGTCTTAGATGGACGCCAAATAAGAAATCAGCATCATCTACAGCACCTTTCTCCACCATCTTCAAAGCACCATTACCCTTCTCTTCTGCCGGCTGAAAAATAAATCTAACCGTACCACTTTTCCATCTCATATTTTTCAATTGTAAAATAAGTCCCATTACAATGGTCATATGAGCATCATGGCCACATGAATGGTTCGCTTTAAATTCTCCATTTACTTCTTGCCAAAGTGCATCCATATCAGCACGAATCGCAATAACTGGATTCCCGCCTCCAATCTCAGCAATTACACCTGGACAATCATCAAATGTTCTATATGAAATTCCTTCTTCTTTTAAAAAGTCAGTAATATACGCTGTCGTTTCATATTCTTTCCAACTTACTTCAGGGTTTTCGTGTAAATGCTGAAAAATCTCCGTTAAGCGCTCTTGTAGTTCTAATGTTTTCAACGTTCCAGTCTCCTTCCCACATTACAAACGATTCGGGTTAATTATACTTATGAAAAACAGATGTTTTTATGAACATATTGAATTTTAAGAAAAAAGTCAATTGTTTATTTTTAAATACTTAAAAAGCTTACTACTCACCTATATTACAAACTAAACAAACAACTAGAACATTCCTTATTTTCTGTTTTTTATGTTGACGCTTACATAAACTTTTAGTTATCATAACCTAATAAACGTCTATTTTACGACAATTCTAAAAATACAAACAAACATACGTAACAAGGAGGAACTTTATGAAAAAAGAAATACCTTTTGGAATAGCGATTATCCCTATTATCATTACCGTTGCAGTTATGATGATTACAATTGTTGTATTAAAACAAACCCCTCACGTTCCACTTATTATCGGTACAACCGTTGCTTCTATTGTCGCTTGGCGTTACGGTTACAAATGGAATGATCTTGAAGAAGCAATGTATAAAGGGATTCGTCTTGCATTACCTGCTATCGTCATTATTATTCTTGTCGGCTTAACAATTGGTGCTTGGATTGGCGGTGGAATCGTCGCAACGATGATTTATTACGGTTTAAAACTTTTAACTCCATCACTATTTTTAGTTTCCATTACCGTCATTTGTTCTATCGTTGCATTAGCAATTGGTAGCTCTTGGTCTACAATGGGGACAATTGGTGTTGCTGGAATGGGAATTGGCCTAAGTATGGGAATCCCAGCTCCAATGGTTGCTGGTGCCATTATTTCAGGCTCTTATTTTGGCGATAAAATGTCACCGCTTTCAGACACAACTAACTTAGCCGCAGGATTAACAAATACAGATTTATTCGCACACATTCGTCACATGTTATTTACTACAGTTCCAGGTTTAATTATTACTCTTATCGTCTACGCGGTCTTAGGAAGAAGCTTCGGCGCTAACAATATTGATGCGAAGAGCATCGATCAAACGTTACAAGTATTGCAACAAAACTTTGTTATCTCGCCTTTCCTACTCATTATACCCGTAGTCGTTATGGTATTGGTGGCTAAAAAAGTCCCTGCTATACCAGCGATTCTCGTCGGTATTATTTTAGGATTCTTATCACAAGTCTTTATTCAAGGTGGTTCTGTCTCAGCATCTGTCGGTGCACTCCAAGCTGGATTTGTTATAGACACTGGAAACAAGCTAGTAGACGAACTATTTAACCGCGGTGGCTTAGATTCGATGATGAATACAGTCTCTATGACAATTGTCGCTATGACTTTCGGAGGAGTATTAGAACATACAGGTATTCTTCGCTCAATTGTAAATCAAATTTTAAAGTTAGCGAAATCAGCAAAAGGGCTTATCGCTTCTACTATCGCATCTTGTTTTGCAACAAACCTTACTTGCTCTGAACAATATATTTCAATTGTTGTCCCTTCAAGAATGTACGCAAATGCATACACGGAAAAAGGACTACATTCAAAAAACTTATCCAGAGCATTAGAAGATGGTGGAACATTAACTTCTGTCTTCGTTCCTTGGAATACGTGCGGTGTATTTATTCTCGCAACACTTGGCGTAGGTGCATTTGAATATGCTCCTTATGCTATTTTGAATTTCATCGTACCTATTATCTCAATCATTTATGGTATAACAGGCTTCACAATTGTAAAACTATCAGACATTGAAAAAGCAGAACTACTAAAGAAACAAAAAGCTCAACTAGAAGCTTAAAAATAGCGGTAAATTCAGTTCATATAGTGCGCGAGGTCGCCCTTGTTGATAGGGCATTTCCTCGCCGCAAATATGAGCATACCCGTAATCAACTAATTTCTTTAACAACCTTTCTGTCGATCTTCGAGTCACTTGTAAGTACTCAGAAAGGTCAGCTGCTGTAAACTTCAATGACGGATGCGATTGACTAAATTGAATGATTTTTGACAAGTTGGCCGGACTAAGCTTCGTTTCCTTCGCTATTTTCATTAGTTCCGGATTATCATTTTTCAAACTTTGTACTCTCTGTTCTTTCGGGAACGGACCAAACAAATCTTTATCACTTGTTAGTATATAAAAACAACGATCTATTGGATTATTCTTTGCAAAACTTTGAGCAATTTTTGCATTTTGCTCCGCCTCTTTCACGGTTTTTCCATAACCAAATCCAATAGCTATCGTTCCTTCTACGCTTGCAAACAAGTTATTTATCGCATTTGTTTTAATAATCGATTCGATATCACCACGAGTTGTATACAAAATACATGTCATTTCATCCACTTGTTTAAATGAACCACGTAGTTCTTTTGAAATGACATCTAGTTTTTCAAGCAAACTCGTTCGTAATTCTAGGGAAGAAATAATACAAGCACCAACAGTAGCTGAATAGCTTTTTGCTAACTCAGCTTTTATTTTTGCATCTTTTAGCCCATGTATAATAGACTGTGTTGGATCAATCATACGCTCTGAAGGAACACCTATTTTTTGAAGCTCATCGTAAACAGCGTGAATACTAGTTAAAGCTAAATGAGCCTCTCCAGATTGATATTTAGCTACATGAAAATCGATAACTCTATTTATTTCATCTTTACTCCACAGCATATTTTCATAATCCAACACTTGCGGGCTTTCTTTTATACCAATATCATGGAACACATTTGTAATAAACGAGCGGTCTACTAAATCGATGGAGATGTTATGTGGTTGAATACTTTGATGATACATGATAGAAAGAATTGAAGATGCGACAGTTGTCTCGTCTTGCTGTAAGTATGTACTTGGAATTCGTAATTGTTCTCTTATTTCTTTTGCCATATAATAAGGTAAAGCACCTGAGAAAAAGATGACATCACAAGGCTTTAGACACTTTAATAGTTCAGAAGATTCCGTCGGATGAAGGTAAATATATGGATCAATTTCTATTCCTTCTAATTTTTGAGCAATAGGAAAAAGGTTCTCCATAAACTCCTTTGAACCGACAACTGCAATTTTTATCATCATTTTCTCTAACTCCTTATCATTAATTAACGACTATTTAACGTCAACTATATCAAATGTATAAAACTATTGTAAACAGGAAGGGGTTTCTATTCAATGAAAATTACAGCTATTCATCTTTACGCAATTCGTTTACCGCTTCGCAATCCGTTTGTTATTAGTTATGGCTCTTATTCTGATATGCCCTCTATTATCGTCAAAATGGAAACAGATGAAGGTATTATCGGTTACGGTGAAGGCGTTGCTGATGATCACGTCACAGGTGAATCATGGGAAAGTACTTTCCATACTTTAAAACATACGCTAGCCCCTGCTCTAATTGGGGAAAATCCAATGAATATCGAAAAAATACACGACATGATGGACAATACAATTTACGGTGTTCCAACAGCGAAAGCCGCAATTGATATTGCTTGTTTTGATATAATGGGCAAAAAACTAAATCAACCTGTATATCAATTAATTGGCGGGCGCTACTATGAAGAATTCCCTGTCACTCACGTTTTAAGTATTGCCGATCCTGAAGATATGGCTGGAGAAGCTGCTTCTATGATTCAAAAAGGTTACCAATCTTTCAAAATGAAAGTTGGTACAAATGTAAAAGAAGATGTAAAACGTATTGAAGCTGTACGAGAACGTGTAGGAAATGACATCGCTATTCGCGTTGATGTAAACCAAGGCTGGAAAAATAGCGCAAACACATTAACAGCACTACGTTCATTAGGACATTTAAACATTGACTGGATTGAACAACCTGTTATCGCGGACGATATTGATGCCATGGCTCATATTCGTTCTAAAACAGACCTCCCGCTTATGATTGATGAAGGATTAAAAAGTTCTCGTGAAATGCGCCAAATTATTAAATTAGAAGCTGCTGATAAAGTGAATATAAAATTAATGAAATGCGGCGGCATATATCCAGCTGTAAAGCTCGCTCATCAAGCTGAAATGGCCGGCATTGAATGCCAAGTGGGATCAATGGTCGAATCATCTGTTGCCTCTTCAGCAGGATTCCATGTCGCTTTCTCAAAAAAAATCATTACGAGCGTAGAGCTAACAGGACCATTAAAATTCACAAAAGACATCGGAAACTTACATTACGATGTACCATTCATTCGCTTAAACGAAAAGCCCGGACTCGGCATTGAAATAAACGAAGATACACTACAAGAACTAACCGTCTTTCAAGACGTTGTACGCTAAAGGAGGACTATCATATGACGGCTCTATACGAAGGAACATTAAAACAAAATAACGAATCATTTCACGTTACATTACTATCACTAGAGCACATCGAACAAATTTTATCACTACAAAACATTGTAGTTGAAGCACTAGAAGATAAAAGTCGTTTACAACCACTCTCACAAGAAGAATTTCAATACATTCTAGAAGGAAACGGCATGATGATCGGTGCTTTTATCGAAAACGAACTCATCGCATTTCGTGCTCTACTCGTCCCGCCTATCGATGATGAACATTTAGGGCTTGATATTGGCTTGCCAGAAAGTGAACTGCACCGCGTCATCTATCAAGAAATCTCAAACGTTCATCCAAACTGCCGAGGAAATGGCATGCAAAAAATATTAGCAAACGTCATCATGGACGAATTGCAAAAAGAAGATAGTAAATATGATTATGTATGCTGCACCGTTGCTCCTTTTAACATCCCGAGTTTGAAGGATAAATTTGCGCAAGGGATGGAGATTGCTGCGCTGAAGGAGAAGTATGGTGGTAGTCTGCGGTATGTTTTTGTGAAGAAATTGCGCGGAGATAAAGAAAGCGATTGGACGGATGTTCAAATTATTCTAATGAGTGATGCTAGTGGACAGCAGGCTTTGCTTTCGGAGGGGTATCGTGGGTATGAGATGGAGAAAACAGCAGATACTTTCATTGTGAAGTTTGGGCGATAATCTATATACTCGAAAAGAGGAGATGTCTGCTGTGACCTCTTCTCTTTTCAATTTGTTGAACAATCCTGTGATAAATGAAATTATATCAACGATTTTTCGAATATATCTATCATAACTTACAATATATCAACGATTTTTAAAATATATCTATCAAAACTCACAATATATCAACGATTCGACAAGAAATATCGATTTACAGACAAAAATCGATATCCCTTCCTAAACCGTCATCTTCCAACTAGATAACGCTAACCAATTCTCCATTTCTTTATAATCAGGCATTATCTTCCCGACAAGACGCCAAAAAGATCGATCATGATTTAAATGAACCATATGACACATTTCATGAACAACTACATAGTCAATTACTCGCTGTGGTGCCATTGCTAGCTTCCAATTGAATGTTAGTTGTAAATTCGAATCGCAAGTACCCCAAGTACGACTACTATCTGTAATACGAATAGAACGTGGTTTTGTCTTAAAGTTACTTTGATGCGCTTTAATACTCTTCTCTACTAAAGTTTTACACTGCTTATAATAAAATCGTTTTAAAGCTTGTTGTATTTTCTCATCCTTAAGCTCTTTCACATAAATATGTAACTTATCCCCTTCAAAAATTGCATTGTCTTGCTCAATGCTTGCATCTTGGGAAATCTGTATCGGATACGTATTCCCTAAATACAAAAAGCCTTCTCCTTGATCGTAATCCTTTTCCTGTGGTCCACGCGCTCGCTCCGCCATTTCCTTACGGGTTGTCTGAATCCAATCCCACTTTTCCTCTAGCAACTGGACTAAGTATTCAACAGGTGTCCCTTTCGGAGCCTGTACTTCCACATTTCCATACGAATCCACAAAAAGACGCACGGACTTTTTCTTCTTATAAGTTATATGAAAATTAATTGTCTCACCTAAATATGTATGTACCATTTCATCACCTAGCATATTATTTTACAAATAAAAAAGAGTAGGATACGAACGTCCTACTCTACCTATTATATCATTTACTGCTTTAACGAACTCATTATCCTCTATACTTTACACCTAATCCCTTAATGAAATTCCTTGCGTATCTATCGCCGCACTCTTTGTAATTTTTATGACCTTTTTTTCTTAATAGAGCGCCTAACTCTCCTTTTGTTACCGTAACGCCTACGCTATCTAATATATCAAGTACATCCTCACTCGTTAAAGATAGTGCGATTTTCATTTTCTTTAGAAGAAGGTTATTGGCACTCTCCTTGCTCTGTACAGGTGCAGGCTGCCCTGGTTTCGGATCTTGCTTTCCTCTTTTTAAAGTAATAAATCCATTTAAAAATGCCTCTAACATCATCATATCGCATGTTAATACGTACTCATCTTCAGCTACCTCATCATTTTCAGCTTCATGCTGAGGAGCCCTCTTTATTTTTGTAAGCATATCAACTACGTCTTCTTTCGTTACTTCCATCCCGCCAAGTTTAAAGATTTCTACCATATCTATATCTTTTATATCTAAAGCGTATCTTACTCTTTTTAATATATCGTTGTTGCTCATTGCCATTGGGTTTCCTCCTGAAATGTTGATTATAGTAATGCTTTTAGCATGTGTAAATTAATGTCGTTAAGTTAATACTTTAACATTTTAGAGGTTGGTTTTGTAGTCTTGAGTGGATTAATGCTTTTGGGGGATTATTTTTAAACAGCATTAACACGCGAATCTAGAGAAAGTTTTTTAAAATTTTTCGATTGATTTTAAACTTTCCACTGCATTGTTGATAAAAGAAAACGCTGTGCTTAATTTTTCAAAATACTGCTGGTTTCCTGCCCTGAACTTATTTTATGAAAAACATTTGCTCTCTAACCAAAGGCTCATATATCCAACATGTATATAAAAATACAAATAGGATTTTAGTGAGATTACCATATAAAAAAACATATGTTATTTAGACACTTTTTATCCATTTTCACCCAATTGAATTATAATAATACTAAAGTTAATATGAGACGGAATCAATAATGAATTATCTGATTGGTTATAAAGATGCTGAATGAAACTTCGGACATGAGGGCCCAATGCTAACAGAATATACATATGGAGAATCAGGATCTAATACAAAAAGAAGATGGCAAATACGACTATGTTTGCTGTACTATAGCCCCCTTTAACATTCCAAGTTTGAAGGATAAGTTTGCACAAGGGATAGAGATTGCTGCACTGAAGGAGTGGTGGGAGTATGCGGTATGTTTTTGTGAAGAATTTAAAGGTAGGTGAAAGAAGGGATTGGAGAAAAATTAAAACTCTTCCAATGAATGATATTGTTGGTCAACAGAGACTTCTAACACAGGGGTATCATGGATACGGATTCGAGCAATATAATGGCAAGTATTTAGTTCGATTTGGAAAATAACTTTGTAACCGCTAAAAAATTTAAAGTTAATTAGTAAATTAAATTCATATTTGCAATTAACCCTTTGTTGGTTTTTAATCCAGAATAGCCTGAATTGGAACGAAAACTCTATAGATATAATTCTCCTGCAAAGAACCAAATTATTAACGAGATAATGAGCTTTGCATCAATGGACTATATCTATTAGCTTAAATAAATTTGTATTATCTCTTAATAAGCAACTTTTGTTGCTAGTCCAATTGCCAATTGTATTTTATCATTATAGACAACTTTTCATAAGAATAAAATACAATTGGCAATTGAACTGAGTATGTAGGTATTTTATAAAATACAATTGGCAATTGAACTGAGTATGTAGGTATCAAAGTTATTTTCATTACTATAGGATAGGAAATCTAATAAAACCCTTAAAAAAATAAGGAATAACTTATAAACACCAAATACTGATAAAACGTATATGAAATTCTAATATAGTAATAACAGATTAACATAGAGAGAATTTAGTCTTTTATTATTGATTTATATAATCACACCCGTATTATATTCACTTCAAATAAAGTTCTACAGAAATGGGAGAGACGGTCCTAATTACAACGGCTATATTAGATTAAATTATTCATCGAGCAGAGTTTGTTCATTTTAATTGAAATACTTTCACAATTAAAACAAAAATCATCTATTTCAAGAGAAAAAATGCAACAAATTAATTGAAAAAACTATAGGATATCTACCTATATAAACTTTTAACTGTATATGTCTTTTTTAAGTTCTTAACCTCTAAAATATACTCCATTATTCCCCCTTATAGTTAATCATGTTAAGTGTATCACCACATTAATTAGATTTTAGTAGATACCAACCGCGTTTCTCTTATTTACAACTATTACTTAATGTTGACATTCCAGATGTTACCGTTGTAACTGTCCACCATCCTGCTGTTTGTACTTCTGAACCTTCTTGTAGCTCTTGTAATTTTAATACTTTGTTCATTTTTATATCCCCCTTTTAATTAGATTAGTAGATACCAACCGCGTT